>NZ_JBJPHS010000067.1:0-37265 GCF_052939495.1 Phormidesmis sp. 146-12
ACTTCCCTCCTAGCTTCCTTTCTCGCTTTCCTGAGTTTTGTCAGTCAAGCAGGTGTTTCGGGAGAATGCGGTATGAGTTTGCTGAAAGAAGAGTTGACGCTAAGAATCGATCGAGAGATTCGCTATCGTATGGATGGCGTGATTGAGAAATTAGGCAAACTTGCAAGAGAATTTGATATTGGGCACGAAGACACCAGTAAGCGATCGCCACTTCGTAACATTCTGCTAGTTGCTTCTGATCCAACATCGTCCATAGAAACCATTAAGACTTATATGCGCTATCAAGCTGCACGAGATATCAAAGTCTTGGGCGTAAAGCGCAGAGATCGAAGATTTGTAGATGCGTTAATTCTCCAATTAGAAGAGCTAGAAGACGATGCAAAGGCGATTTTTGAGCAAGTTAAAACATCACTTCCTAAACAGCACCAACTCGGCGAATATTTCCAAACACCAGAATACACAAAGGATCTGAAAGATTTACATCTCAGACTTGCACAACTCTATTTAGGAAGTTTAGTTCGAGAACATACTGCTTTGGTCGAAGAAGGTCGTAACCCTTCAAAAGCAAGAGAAGAGAAGAATTTTAATCAGTCTAAACCTGATGCTCCATCTAAGGCATTTGAGCGTCCTAGCAAGCCTCAGAAGCGAAATTAATAGGAGAATTTACCATGCGTCGAGTGATTGTTTCTACAATTGGAACTAGCTTACTGACAAATCAGATTGTTCGATCGAGTCCTGATGAAAAGACTTGGTATAACCAGTTGAGAGATACTGCAAATTGCAAATCAGAAGAACTTCCGGCAACAGCAAAAGAAATTATCGAAGTTTTGCAATCACGATCTCAAGAAGTTCTCAGTCAAAGTTCTTCACAGCAAATTCGTCTAGCAAGTGCAGAGCTAAATGGCATCTATGGCATTTACCAAGAACAGCTAGATCAGGGACGGCAAGACATCCACTATTTAATTGCAACTGATACTGCACAAGGAGTTGCAACCGCCAAAATTGTAGAATCTTTTTTGCGATCGAAAGGCATCACTCAAGTCAATATTGTCTGTCCAAGCGGGTTATCAATGGCAAGTACAGCCCTTTTCGCAGTTGGCATTGATGAACTTATTGTCTGGTTACGCGAAACAGTTGAACCTTTGAGAAAAGACCACAGCTATCGAATCTACTTCAATCTAGTCGGCAGCTTCAAAAGTTTGCAAGGGTATATGAATACGATCGGTATGTTCTACGCTGATGAAATTATCTACATTTTTGAAGGAGCAGGTTCGCAACTGATTACCATTCCGAGACTCCCGATTAAAATTGATGAAGCTGCGATCGCGCCTCATGCGTTGCAGATTGCTTTGATTAAAGCTGGGCATGAACCCACAGTTGCAGAAGCTGAAATGATTCCTGAATTGATGTTGTGGGAGGTCGATGGTAGAAAGCTATTTTCAACCTGGGGCGAGTTAATTTGGGAGAAGTTAAGCTTCAACTGATGTCACAAGATTTACTAGCATTTCCCAAATTGATTTACAGCGATGCTTTCAAAGCAGACTACAAACAAGTTAAAGATGCAAAAGACCGTCTGAAGCTCCAAGAGACATTAGCAAAAGTCTCTGTTATGCTCAATGCCTCCAATGGCGATCCAGCACCCTTAAAAGCAGACGGAGGATTGCAGTATGACAAATATGTTGATCAAAACCGCATCGATCATTTTCGAGTCACACAGGGTTTACGGGTCAGTTGTGAAAGTGTGAATGATCAGTTGCGCCTGCGTCGATATGGAAAAGAACCAGAAGTCAATCGCAAGCCGTAGGGGGGAAGTTTTGTTTAACGTTTTTAAGAATCGATTAGAAATTACAGGAACACTGACAACAGTGACAGCATTGCGAGTGGGAGCCGGGAAATCGACTGATCCCATTGGCTCGGATTTACCTGTGATCAAGGATGCGCTGCGTCGTCCTTTGATTCCTGGATCGAGCTTCAAAGGAGCATTGCGATCGCGCTTAGAAAGTTTCCTGCGTGGTATTGACTCAAACTTTGCTAGAGATCCTTCGGAGCTAGTCGATCCAAAAATAACTGCTTGGCTCAAAGATCTGAAAGATGAGTACAAAGAAGCTGAGAATAAGGACGATAAATCACTCACTGAGAAGATTCTAAAGAGAACAGATTTAGTCTCACTTGTATTTGGTGCGCCTTGGTTAGCTGGAAAGCTTCAGGTTCGTGATTTGACGGTTGTGCCGGAGATTTGGTTTGGACAGTATCAGGAGCGAAATGGAGTTGCGATCGAGCGAGATACCGAAACGGCTTCGAGTGGAAAGCTTTACGATTTTCAAGTGGTTCCTGCGGGAACACCCTTTCAGTTTCAGGCAGTGATTGAGAATGCGGAAGACTGGGAGTTGGGATTGTTGCTGGTCGGGTTGTACCAGTTAGAGACAGAACAATTGCCGTTGGGAGGAGGACGATCGAGAGGATTGGGTGTGGTGAAGTTAGTGCTGGAGCGGATGGATTGGATCGATGTCAGACAAGGAGACGAAATTGATCGAGAGAAATTGCTGAACTATCTCAAACAGCTTGCAAGCCATCAAGATCAAACGCTGAAGCAGAACATTCTGAATGATGCAGAACTTAAATCAAGATGGTCAGAAGCACTCTTGCACAAACTATCCAATCATCAAGTTGTACAAGCTTAGGAACTTGTTATGCACAAGGCAATTGTGAATCAATGTACGATCGAACTCAATCTTATCCCTGAAGGTCCAATTTTGATTAAATCGGGTCGCCAAGGGGCTGATCCGACAAAGCCTGATATGGAATTTGTTGAGACATTTCACAATGGGCAAAAGGAGATTTACTTTCCAGGAAGTTCGCTCAAAGGTGCAATTCGCGCCCAGGCAGAACGAATTGTCAGAACGATCGGTGCAGAGGAATATAACCCAAAGAATCCAGAACAACTATGGGCAAATGACCCTCTAAAGGATCGACGAGATTATCTCAAAGGCAAGCAAGCACCGGGCATTTATTCTCATTCTTGCTTTACAGAGCAGATGTTTGGTAATACTTCGTTATCAAGCCGAATTCGGATTGAGGATGCTTATCCTATAGCTGATAGCTCGCCCGTGATTGAGGAGCGCAATAGTGTCGCAATCGATCGAGTAACGGGATCAGCCGTTGGAGGCGCACTGTTTAACTTTGAGGTGTGTACTTCTGGCACATTTAGCACCAAAATTCATCTTAAAAATTTCTCGCTGGCACAGTTAGGATTGATTGGCTTAGTGTTGCGAGACCTAAATGATGGATGGTTTGGAATTGGCTTCGGGAAATCGCGAGGCTTGGGAACCGTTAGTCTTGATTACAAACGAGCGATCGTCAGATACCCCACTTGCTTGCTTCAAGATGACAAAATTCAAAAGCTCGGTAAACACCGTAAATCCTGGGGTAATACAGCACTGATCGGAGCAGGGGAATTTTTAGAAAATAATCCTTACCATTTTCCGGTTCCTGATCAGCAACAAACGCCAATTCCGGCTGAAGCAATGTCATTAGGATTCGGAGTGCAGATGGAGTGGAGCGGACAAGAAGAAGTCGAAACTTTGTTCCGATTGGCTGTGGAGCAATGGAAGATTCTCTTGAAGGAGCGTGTCGCATGACTTATGTTGCTTCGGCTCAGGTTCAGCTAGAGGAATTACAAGCCCTCTTGGAAAAGTACGATCGCGGTTCTAGCTACTACTTTCTGCGTTGGACTCATACAGTGAGTGGAGTTCAAACTGAATTGAAAGAGCTTCCGAGTCCAGAGGGACAGATGTTTAATGCTGAGCTAGAACTGCGATGGAAGCAGACCTCACAAGGATATCGAGTCCTGCTATTGAGTACGTCTGAAGAGTCTGGCTTTGAGCCGCTGCCTGGAAAATGGGAGCATGAAGATCATTCGATTTTGTTGCACGATCGCAAAAATCCTCAATACCCGAATAGGTTTAGCTATGGGGAAAAGGTCAATCCTTCCCACATTCGACAGCGTTACTTTCGTAATGTTGAAACGTTAGCCGTTCAGTTTATTGCACTCACAGTAGAGGCATCATGACTCAGGAAGACGCTTCATTCAAACTGATTCCTTTCTCCACAGCGAAGCCCGAACAACAAGACTGCTTTGGGCACGATCGCTTTGGACACGATCGCTTTCATGGATGGTTCGATCTCGCTTTGACCGCACAAACGCCTGTGCATGTTTCATCAGGAATTTCAGCACTGGGGCAGGATGTCGGCGAGACGGATGTTGCGATGATTCGCCCGATGGTCGAGTCGCAGGATGGAAAGTTAGTCATTCAAGGTAGTTCGCTGAAGGGTTGTCTTCGGGCAATTTATGAGGTGATTACGAATAGTCGATCTGGAACACAGTCAGCGATGCGCCTTCCTGATTGCTATGAGCCTCCAAAAGGGAATCGTCTTTGTGCTGCGGGACGAGTGTTTGGGGCAATGGGCTATCAAGGATTAGTCTCTTTTACCGATGCAGTGTGTGATGTACCTGCTGAGGTTGGCTATTTGCGTCCCATGTTTTCACCAAAATCGTTGACGAAATATCGCGATCGCACGGGTCTAGCAAAGGGGCGAAAGTTTTACTATCAAACGTGCCGAGTTGCGGAGGGGCAGGGTCGGACGGTTGCGATTCAACGTGCGCCGAAGGGGGCAATTTTTACAACGCGATTGAAGTTTAAGAATCTAGATTCGGCTGAGTTGGGAGCCTTGCTAATTGCACTTGGACAGGATTCTAAGCATTCGATCGCTTTGAAGCTGGGAGCCGGAAAAAATCAGGGAATGGGGACGGTTACGGTTGAGATCATGAAGGCGGAAATGGTGAATCAACAAAATGTGGTCGATCGCTATTCTGACTATGATTACAAAACTTCTGCTTGGTCGAATGCAGTGAAGCAAAAACTGATTGCGGAAGCACATCGACAGTTGATTGATAGTTCGCTTTTGGGTGAGCTTTTGCAGGTATTGCGTTATCCAACTGATCGAGAACCGAGGGAGGAAGAATGAGAGAGCAGGATTGGAAGACGGCAGATGAAATTGCGCGATCGCTGCAAGCTAGTCAAACTGATGTGAATGAACTGAAGAAGGTAATTGCTTATTTGCAGTGGTCGCTTCGACAGAAAAGGCAGCCAGATTTATTTGAATATTTAGAAGTATTGGTGAAGGCGGGGGAGCAGCGTTCAAACTCTACTGAGCCGCACTATCGCAACATTCAGCAAGCCTGTCAGCAATATTTGCAGGAGGGAATTGAAGCTGAAGTCGCGATCGAGATTTTGGGGTGGGCGGCTCGATTAGAGATTTATCACAATGCAAAGTAAATGGATGCTCAGATTGCAGTATTTTTGAGCATTGAGAATTTTCAGGCGGCTTGGAAACGAGTTATATAGCAATCCTAAATCATTCGTGAAATGCACAGTTGATCGTGCCCCCTAAATCCCCCAGAATGGGGGACTTTGAAACCGGAAATCTTGGCTTGAAGTCCCCCAGAATGGGGGATTTAGGGGGCAGAAGCCGCCTTGAACCGCAGCGACAAAGGACTGATTTATGACTCATTTAGGATTGCTATAGTTTGCTGAGTTTTGGGTATACGTTGTTGTTTAACAATGTGATGAGTTTGATTTTGGCGGAGGGGTTGAATCCGTATTTGGGGAATTTGCATCGATCGGAGCGCAAGGAGCCGCATTTGGCGTTTGATTTGATGGAGGAGTTTCGATCGCCGATCGTGGATAGTTTGGTGATTTGGCTAGTGAATAAAAGTGTGTTGCGTCCAACTGATTTTACTTATCCGAACGCTGAAGGTGGGGTTTATTTAGAGGAGGCAGCGAGGCGGGTGTTTCTGAAGCATTTTGAGAATCGGATTAGTGAGGGAACTTCTCATCCTGATGTTCAGGGTCAGGTTTCTTTTCGACGGGCGATCGAGCTTCAGGTGAAGCGATATAAGCGATGTTTGACGGAATCTGTGCCCTATCAGCCCTTTCTGAGAACGATGTGAGGGATTGTGTATGTTGGTATTGGTTGTCTATGACATTCCGGACGATAAACGCAGGCTGAAGGTGTCTAATTTTTTGGAGGGGTATGGTCGGCGGGTGCAGTATTCGGTGTTTGAGTGTTTTCTTTCGTTGCCGAAGATGGAGAAACTTTATCAGCAGGTTAAGAAACGGGTGAAGGTTGAGGAGGATAATGTGCGATTTTATTGGATTCCATCGGATGCTTTGCCGAAAACTTTAACGATCGGCAGTTTGCCGCCGGAGGAGCCGCCAAAAGTTTACATTATCTAGGGTTGACGTTTTTTTCTGACTCGGTATTATTAGGGAGAGGGTCTGAATCGACGCGATCCGTCTGAACCTTGAAAACCGCATAGTTTCGTTGGATTGTGTCGATGCCTTGCCTCGTCAGGTTTTCGGCGCTTGGTGGCTGGTTTATTGACACCAAATAGGCGCTTATTGATTAGTACAAATCTATTGTGTCGATTTAGGTTTTGAAAGCTTTTCAGGGTAAGGCTTCCTAGCTAAAGCGTTTCACAGCCTATTCCCCGCAAGGGGATGGAAACAAAATGCCAAAAACTTCAACATGTTTTCTCCTTTTTTGTTTCACAGCCTATTCCCCGCAAGGGGATGGAAACCCGTTAACGATAACGGTTAAAGACTGTTCTTGCCCACCTGTTTCACAGCCTATTCCCCGCAAGGGGATGGAAACTGGAACGCATAGGATTTCTCCAAAGGTAATGTTTGCGTTTCACAGCCTATTCCCCGCAAGGGGATGGAAACTTTCATGATAAGAAATTCCTAGTTTTGGAATGAAGGACGTGTTTCACAGCCTATTCCCCGCAAGGGGATGGAAACTCT
This sequence comes from Phormidesmis sp. 146-12, assembly GCF_052939495.1. Classification (NCBI taxonomy): domain Bacteria; kingdom Bacillati; phylum Cyanobacteriota; class Cyanophyceae; order Leptolyngbyales; family Leptolyngbyaceae; genus Phormidesmis; species Phormidesmis sp. 146-12. The sequence goes on from NZ_JBJPHS010000067.1 coordinate 6,864, forward strand.
ATTACCGCCGTACCCCCAATCGTGAGTTGATCCGTTTCACAGCCTATTCCCCGCAAGGGGATGGAAACAAAAAATTTCAACTTTCACGTTAAATACTATTTACAACGTTTCACAGCCTATTCCCCGCAAGGGGATGGAAACTTTTTGACAAAAACATTTTCTGGAGTTTCACAGACTATTGTTTCACAGCCTATTCCCCGCAAGGGGATGGAAACGACAGCGCCGCGTTGAATCATATGGCAGAGATATTCTTTAAGAGTTTCACAGCCTATTCCCCGCAAGGGGATGGAAACTCATGATTGTTTTTGCCCAATGGGACTTTTGAGTTTTGTAATGTTTCACAGCCTATTCCCCGCAAGGGGATGGAAACTTCCAAATTTTCCGGCGACAATGGTGACGAAAGAACACTTGTTTCACAGCCTATTCCCCGCAAGGGGATGGAAACGTGCCTTCGCAGTCTGTGACAGTGACAATCTCGCCAGGGTTTCACAGCCTATTCCCCGCAAGGGGATGGAAACGTAATAAAATTTAGCAACGACTGAAACCCTTATCCTATCTAGCTTTACCTGGGGACTCATAAGCCCAAGGTCGCAAGTTCAAATCTCGCCTGAGCCTATTCTTACGAATAAAAAATCCTGTAGGCCTCATCTGGATGGGATGTGGAATTTTAGGTCGTTTGAGAATGCCCTTCAATACCCTTCTATCCTTTTGAGTGGGTGAGGTGTAAGGTGTGAGGTGTGGAAGAGAGACGGAATCGTAGAAAATTGAGAGGATTGTCTGTGTCAGCGCTGCCCGTTCAAACTTACTGATTCATCCCTCACCCCTTATGTCTGAAACCCAAAATCGTAAAGCCGATCATCTTCGTATTTGCCTGGAAGAAGATGTGCAGTGTCAGGAAACGACTAATGGACTTGAGAATTATCGGTTCACGCACTGTTGTTTGCCAGACCTCGATCGCGCTGAGATTGATTTAACCACGCCCTTTTTACATAAAACACTGAGTGCCCCGATTCTGATTTCTTCGATGACGGGCGGAACGGATTTAGCAAAAACGATTAATTATCGATTGGCGGCGATCGCTCAACATTACCGACTGGCGATGGGGGTTGGGTCGCAGCGAGTCGCGGTCGAAAATCCTCAGGTAGAAGACACGTTTGCGATTAGAGCGATCGCGCCGGATGCTCTGCTGTTCGCCAATTTGGGCGCGGTGCAACTCAACTATCGCTATGGGATTGAGGAATGTTTGCGCGTGGTCGATTTGCTCGAAGCTGACGCGCTGATTTTGCATCTCAATCCCCTTCAAGAAGCGGTGCAAACGAGAGGCGATACCAATTTTCGAGGGTTGTTGGATAAGATTGGCGGTTTGTGCGAGAAGCTGCCCGTTCCTGTAATCGCCAAGGAAGTCGGCAACGGTATATCGGCTCAGATGGCACAGAAACTGATCGAGGTCGGCGTGGACGCGATCGACGTGGCGGGAGCAGGCGGCACTTCTTGGGCAAAGGTCGAGAGTGAACGGGCAGAAGATGCCAAACAGCGCAGATTGGGCAGAGTTTTTGCAGATTGGGGGATTCCGACGGCTGAGTGCATTACGGCGGTGCGGTCGTGTGCGTCTGAGATTCCTCTGATTGCGTCGGGTGGCTTGAGAAACGGATTGGAGATTGCTAAAGCGATCGCGCTGGGGGCAGATTTAGCCGGGTTAGCGCTGCCTTTTCTCAAAGCGGCCAATGATTCAGAAGAGGCGCTGCATCAATTAGTAGAAATTTTGACCGCAGAAATTACGACGGTGCTGTTCTGCACAGGGAATGCAAATTTGGCGGAACTACGGCGATCGAATGCCTTACAAAAAAAGTTGTGAATGATTTCTAAACGCTTTGTCTTTGCTAATACCCTTTGCTAATACCAGTTGTTCGTGAAGCTGCACGTCTTTTGATCCCTTATACCGAATCAATCTGTTAATGCTACAGATCTTGCAGCCCCCTAAATCCCCCATTCTGGGGGACTTTGAGTGTAGAAGTTCCCCAGAGGTCAAGACTTTTCTAGGTTTCAAAGTCCCCCAGAATGGGGGATTTAGGGGGCTGCAAGATCTGTAGCGTTCAAAAATCAATCTGGTATTAACCTTCCTTAAAAAGAGGAGAAAATAAAAGTTTTAGTTCTCTTCTAAAAGCGTAGAACATGAATTTAAGGTTGCCCATCGCCTCTGAATTAACTTATGAACTGTAAAATTCTCGCTACCTCTTTTGCCACCTGGAAAGCGCATCACGTTTCTAATTCTTCAGATGATTTGTTGGGGGCGATCTCTTCGAGTTACCCGCAAGGGGTCGCTTCGAGTTACCCGCAAGGGGTCGCTGCTTGCTATCTTTCTAATTCCAGCCCTTATCTTCTAAGAAAAGTAACCGTTGATTTTGAATTAGCGCCCCGTCAAGTGATTTCAATGATTGATCTGCTGAAGCCAGAAATTCTGATTTGCTGCGGCATGGCCGAAAATCGAGACAACTTAACTGTAGAGTCAAACGGTAAATCTCAGACTGAAATCCTTGAGACTAAAATCGACTTAAACCACCTGATTGAGGGAACGATCGCTACTCAGATCAGTCACGACGCTGGAAACTTTGTTTGTAATCATCTTTATTATTCAGTTCTCAAATACTTACAGAATCGAGATTTCAAATATCAGTGTATCTTTGTGCATGTTCCTGTGTTGAATGGACGAAACTTTAGAACGATCGTAGAAGATTTTTTGATGATCGTCGATCGCCTGAATGCCGGGAAATTTCTTCTTAAATAGCGCGATCGCAGCGAATAACCTTCTAAATTGCTAGTGATAATCTGTATGGTAAAATCCCCTCACTACTTGATGCTTTCACGCTGAATAATGTTGTCATTTTTGCCGATTTTGCTCGCACAAGCCACCCCCAACCTGCCCCCTAAAGAGATTATCAAACCTCAAGAAGTTCGCGCGCTACCGGGACAGCTTGACTCGGTTTTGGTCTTCAATAGCAACAGTCCCGAAGTGGTTCAACAAGACGGTATTTTGCTTTCGACCTTTCCTGCGATCGCCAAACGAGTGCCTGCCGCTCATCTTGACCAAACCTTTGAAGGTCGCTTTGACATTTTTGCTCATCACATTGCCAAGGCGCTGACTCCCGAAGATTTGAGAACGTTGTACCTGGGAATCATTGTGCATAATCCGGGTCAAGTGCCTGTGACAGTGGATACGCTGCAAGCTGCAAGCTATCTGAGTCAACCGGATGCACCGTTCTTAGACATTCCTTCTTTTGTGGACAACCCGATCGGAAAGGTGTTTGCGGGCCCTGGCAGTCGAGCAGTCAATGAAGTGATGCGGGGACGACGGCAAGCAGAATTTCCGCCTCAGTTGGTGATTCCGCCAGGGGAGAGCCGGATGATCTTGAATTTGCCGATTCCGGTTAAGCCGTTGACTCCGCCGCTAAATGGACGATCGACACTGATGCGCCTTCATAGTTCGGGTAAGGTCTATCTGGCTAGTCTGGGAATGTTTGCTAAAACGGATGCCAGCGGTAACGAACGCGCTCCCACTCTAGAAGAATGGCAAACTTTGCTGGATACGGGCGATTTGGTGACTCCTCGTGATAAGCCTCCGACACCGCTTTCGGCAACCAAAAATGCCTTTGCTTATGGGCGAGTTGCGGGAGTCGCTGTCGGGTCTCAGTGGATTAGTCAGGTCGTGGATCAAGGCAGCGATCGCTTGAATATTCCCAATCCGGGTCAGGCTTTTTCCTACGGATTTAGTTTGCTGTATCGAGGGACAATGGGAACGGGGCAAAATCAGAATGCCAAAGTCATCAAACGCTATCCTGATACGGCCTATGAGGCACATGGCAACTATGGGATTGAGTACGATTTAGCCATGCCGTTGTACAATCCCACCAGCCAAAACCAAACCGTAACGCTGGCTGTAGAGAATCCTTTAAAGCGAGAAGATACTCAGCAGGGACTGCGATTTTTTGAGCCGCCTGCGCGATCGGTCTTCTTTCGCGGCACCGTGAGAATTCGCTATAAAGACGATGCTGGGTTGCCTCAAACTCGCTCTGTGCATTTAGTGTTGCGTCGTGGTCAGCAGGGCGATCCGCTAGTCACTCTAAATCTGAAACCGGGAGAACGCCGTCTGGTCGAGTTTGATGTGATCTATCCCCCAGATGCCACGCCGCCACAGGTTTTGACCGTCAGAACATTGGATTAATGCCAGTTTGATGAACAGCGTTGCTGAATGGCGAGTTGATTTGCCCTCATCCCCAACCCGTCTCCCCAAGGAGAAAGGAGCGAGAAATCCTGTCCTATCTCCTTTTGGGAGAGGGTTAGCAAGGGCAGATTTAGGAATTCATACCCGAATTCAGCAACGCCCGAATTAGCACGGCCTTGCACTTTGATAGTCCTCAACGGCTAAGATTGCAGTGAAACTCATGAGTCGTTGATATGGGGCGCGCTAAAACGATCGCAGCAGGCATTCTGTTAGGCATTGGGCTTCCCATTAGCCTTCTAATGGCCATTCCTTTGTTGGATCAACAAACACCTCCCGAAACTAAAAAAGGCGCTTTTGGGGCGTTGATTATACTGGGGCTACCGCCGCTTGCGCTGGGTAGTTGGCTGATATTTAGTAACCAGCGAGGCAGTAAGCAGGCAGAACGCGATCGACTTCAAGCGCTTTTCTATCAACTGCTCAAAGAAGGCAATGGACATATTAATGCGTTGCGCTTTTCGATGGAGTCTAAGTTGAGCGGCATTGAGGCAAAAGCGTATCTAGACGATCGTGCCAAAGAATTCAACGCTTCCTACAACATTAGCGAAGAAGGCAAACTTTCTTACTACTTTGATGGCGATTTTGACCAACCTGCTTTGAGCTATCGTCAATCGTCAGAAGCCTATGATGTCATTGTTGAATATGTTGCAGATAGCAATCGTCGAAGTGTCATTCAAGTAATCCATGAGTTGACGGGGTTGGATTGGAAAAATGTAAAAACGGGCATCAAAAGAAATTGTCCCTGGACGATCGCTCAAAACGTCAATAAGGAGACGGCCGACCAGATGCGGGGCAAGCTAGAAGCAGCAGGCGCAAAGGTTTTAGTCGTGTTGAGATAGAAGACTTTAAACTAGAGACAGTGACCCTTTTGCACAGATTTAGAATCTTATGATGACGCGAATTTTTCTGACGATCGCTCCCATTCTAGCCGGACTCTCGGTTGCCTTCGGTGCGTTTGGTGCCCATGCGTTAAAGGAGAAATTGAGCGATCGCTCTCTCGAAATTTTTGAAACAGGTGCCCGCTATCAGATGTATCACGCTTTGGCCTTACTGCTGGTTGCGGTGCTAATGAGTCGCGCTGAAACGGATCAAACCCTTCTAACCGTTACAGGGTCAGCCTTTCTCATTGGAATTTTTCTATTTTGTGGCAGTCTCTACGCCCTGAGTTTCACTGGCATCAAGATTTTGGGTGCAGTGGCTCCTTTAGGCGGATTAGCATTCATGGTTGGGTGGGCTTGTCTAGCGATCGCTGCCTGGAGTTATAAATAATTCCTCAAAGTTCTTCAATCAACACATAGATAGTACGATCGCTTGCGGATCTGAGAACTTAAAGCTAATCTTCCGTTCAAAGTCCCCCAGAATTGGGGGGTTGGGGGGCATAAGGGCTGATTAACGAAGCGGAAAAACTCGTCGAACTCATGCTAAATCAGATATGAGAGATGCTGCAATGCTCTGCTTGGCGAGATCACGAGGATCAGTGATGTAGATCAAAATATTGGTATCAACGGCGTTCATGCAGCATTTCTCGTGTAAACCGAGGAGCATCAAGTGGAATTGGATTTTGCTGCATTCTCTCAATGAGGGTTTTGAGAAACTGTTGCTTAACTTCTATATCAGAAATAGATGGCGAAATAACTTGAGGGGCTTGAATCAACAACTCAACTTCAGTGCCTTCAGGTAACTCAAAGTCTGTTTGAAGAATGAATGCACCATTATGATAAGTTGCTTTTAGAGCTTGAGGCATCAGGAAACTCCTCGCTAGTTGCTATCCTTCAAGCATAGCCGATCGTTCCTCTCTCAAAAATTCAGGATTCCAAAAAACGAAGAACTCTTGTAGAATATTCCGCAGGTGGATATCACGCCCCGGAAACCAGATTTACCAGATCCGATCTCCGAGGACTTCCACCTAAGTTATCGGTACTAACTTTGGAGGCGTTCATGATTGTACTACGTCTGCTTTGCGATGGGATCTTGAAAGGTTGGAATCAAGATCCTGCATACAGTTCATATCTTTGGGGAACCTCTGAGCAACTGCTTTGTAGTTCCCCATCCTCTTTGCATTAAATAGAGAGGATAACAATATGGCAGTTAGGAAACATCTTCCTGACTCGGTTTCGTTTAGCTTTGAGTTGCAATGCTCATCCGTTAGACGCTATCGAGTCATGGTCACATTGGATTTGCAAGAGCGACTGATTTTTATGTCCTCTGGCATTCTTCCCGATGTAATTGACTTCGTTGACGAATTTGTTGAACAACTCAGCGAGGTTGCCTCGACGAAACTAGCAATTCTCAAATGGGATGGCACGAGCGATTTGACGACTGAATATCAAATCATTCGCGTCTTGCCAGGATATCAAGCCCAACGTTCTTTAGTGAAGTTCAATATCGTGATCGGCGACAGTTCATTAATACATCTGGAGGAATTGCACGACAAAAAGACCATTCAACTATAGAAGTTTAGAAAGAAGTTTAGAAAGAAGTTTAGAAAGAAGTTTAGAGAGCCGTCAATAACTCCTTCTCTGAAAGTCGCCTAGAATGAGGGGCTAAAGGGCTAGACAACGAAGCGGAAAAACTCATCGCATTCACGTCAATTTGGTGGTCTGCGGCTCTCTAAAATCATCCGATCGACAGACATTCAGCCAACTTTAAAGCGATTGTGTCAAGATGCAAAAAGTGAAATTTTCTAAAGTCTTATGTGTCGCTTGTTTGGTTATCTTGGTTCGCCCGTTCAACTCGATCGCTTACTCACTCAACCCGAACATTCTCTCATCGTCCAGAGCTATCAACCTCGCGAAATGACCGCAGGAACGATGAATGCCGATGGCTATGGTTTGGGTTGGTATCATCCTCAACGCGACACAGAGCCGTTTCTCTACAAAAACATTCTGCCGATCTGGAATGATATCAACTTGCCCAGTTTGAGTCGCTATATCGAATCGGGCTGTATTTTGGCAAACGTGCGGAGCGCCACCGCTGGACTGGCCGTTGATTTGAGCAATTGTCAGCCTTTTCAGCATTCTCTCATCTTGGCCATGCACAATGGCTTTATTGAAAACTTTCGGCAGACTTTGTATCGACCGATTCGCGATCGTCTCAGTGATCGAGCTTATCAAATGATCAAAGGTAATACCGATTCAGAACACTTGTTTGCGCTGCTGATTGACGAACTACAAACGACCGATAGTTTGGCCCAAGCCCTCAATCAAACGATCAAACTCGTGGCTCAACTCGCTGACAAACAAGAAACGCCGTTTTCTGCCAATCTAATGGTTAGTGATGGTCAGCAATTGGTGGTGTCTCGCTATGCCGATCGCCTCAAAGTTCCGACCCTTTATTGGCTGCGCGATCATCCCAGCTTTCCTCAGTCGGTGATGGTGGCCTCTGAGCCGATTTTTCCAGGAAACTGGCACCCCTTGCCAGATCGCTGCATTGCAATTCTAAAACATGACCACGACCCCGAAATTTGCCCCCTCTAAAGTCCGCCTCAAATTCTGGATGCAGGACTGTCGATCGCTCACCCTATCTCTGTTTGAGAATCTGGATTACGAAACATTCTGTCGTCAAGCTCATACTGATTTCAGTCCGATCGGTTGGCATTTGGGTCACATTGCTTACACTGAGGCTCTGTGGCTTTTACAGCGCTGTGCAGGTCAGCCGCCCATCTTTCCTGAATATCATCGCTTGTTTGCTCAGGGTGGGTTGCCCAAGGGCGATCGCGTCCATTTGCCTCCCCTTGGTGAAGTTTTGCACTATTTGGAAGCGGTACGATCGCAGGTTTTTGACTACTTAGAAACGGCACCGCTAGAAACTGAAGAACGCCTGTGGAAATGGTTACTTCAACACGAAAGCCAACATGCCGAAACCGTTGCGATCGTTCTAAAACTACAGGAAAGAAACCAGCGATCAAATGTGAATAGAGCAGATGTAAATAAAACAAATTCTATAAACTCCTCAAATCAAAATGCTCCAATGATCTGCATTCCAGCAGGCTATTTTGAGCAGGGGAGTGAAGCGATCGCAGCAATGGATAATGAACGACCGACTCAACAGGTTTATTTAGACACTTACTGGATCGATCAGTTTCCGGTGACTTGTGGCGCGTATCGATCGTTCATGCAGTCAGGGGGCTATCAAAATGCAAAGTGGTGGTCAGACGCGGGTTGGCAATGGCTGCAAAAAAACTCTCTGACTGAGCCGCTTTATTGGCGAAATGATCCAACTTACGACGACCATCCCGTTTGCGGTGTGAATTGGTTTGAAGCAGACGCTTACACTCGATTTGTAGGCAAACGCTTGCCAACCGAAGCCGAATGGGAAAAAGCCGAAAGCTGGAATTCTGGAGAGCAACGTCGTGCAGGTCTCTCAAAAACCTATCCCTGGGGCAACGAGCCACCTGACCCAACGCGATGTCATCACGCTCAAATGGTAGGAACGTCGCCCGTTCGGTCTCATCCCAAAGGTCAAAGTCACGCAGGCTGTCACGATCTGTTGGGCAACGTCTGGGAATGGACAGCTTCCTGGTTTGACGGTTACCCAGGGTTTGAGAGTTATCCTTATCCTGCTTATTCTCAAGCCTATTTTGACGGTCAACATCGCGTCCTCAAAGGTGGCAGTTGGGCGACCTATCCCTGGGCGCTCCGATCGTCCTTTCGCAACTGGTATTACCCCCATGTGAGAGAAATTTTTGCTGGATTTCGAGCCGTCCGCGATACCGAATCGTAGACCTTCAGCGCGATCGTCATGAAATTCTGTCTGATGTGTAGTTGACCAAAGTACGATCGCGCCTCACGCTAGACAAGGGACTTTGCACGGGGACTTTAAAAGCCTCTCACAGGCTCAAGTCCAACAAATCAGACAAGCATGGTGAAAATCAACGGAGGACGCATGTCAACTCAGTTTGCAGGTCGGGATGTTTTCGATCGTCTCAATGTCGTCGATCGCCTCAAGATCGATCATTTGGTCAGCCAGACTCAGCCCTCAGAAGACGAACTTCATCCCGGAAGTGACGTGGTGAGTGGATTGAGCCAGATCCCCAAATCTTTGCCGCCGCGCTATTTTTATGACGATCTTGGCTCTCAGCTATTTGAGCAGATTTGCGATTTGCCAGAATATTATCTAACCCGCACTGAGACGGCGATTTTGCAAGACTGCGCCAATCAGATTGCCCACCTCACAGGTGCTTGCGAAATAGTTGAATTGGGCAGTGGCAACTCGACCAAAACGCGCATTTTATTAGACGCTTATCAGCAGGCTGACTATCCTTTGTGCTATCGCCCGATCGACATCAGTGCAGGCATTCTCGAAAGTAGCGCCCAAGAATTGCTGATCGACTATCCCACGCTCCAGGTTCAGGGACTCGTCGGCACCTATGAACTGGCCCTGCAAAAACTCTCAGCGACTCACCTTCCCAAACGGATGATCTGCTTTATCGGCAGCACGTTGGGCAATCTCAGCCCCCAAGCCTGTGAGGAATTTTTGCAGCAAGTCACCGACGCGCTCCAGCCAGGTGAATATTTTTTACTCGGCATCGACCTTCAGAAATCAAAAACTCAGTTAGAAGCCGCTTACAACGATCGCCAGGGCATCACCGCCGACTTTAATCTCAACATGCTGCGCCATCTCAATCGCCGCTTTGACGGAGACTTTGACCTGACTCAGTTTGAGCATGTTGCTTATTACAACGACACTCAACACCAGATTGAAATGCACTTGCGGAGTTTAACATCGCAGACGGTTCACTTAAACGCCTTAGATTTGACGGTTCACTTTGCCCAAGGCGAGACAATCTTAAGTGAGATTTCGCGCAAGTTTGATCTGACCAACCTTCAACAACAACTTCAATCAAAAATGCTCAACCTGCTACAAGTTTGGACAGATCCCAATCAATGGTTTGGATTGCTTCTCTGCCAACTACGATCGCCTGAGTAATATTCAATTAATCTGGCATTGCGATCGATCTTCGACCTCCCCTAACCTCTCCTCAGTCAGGCGGGGAGCCAGAAAATTAATTCCACCTTTAGAAGCCGTCAGGGGGGGGTAAAGCTCCTGTCGCAATGAAAAACTGAATAGTGAAAGGCAATTGAGATGGCGTTGAACAAACTTTTGAACCATCTCCAAAAAAGTTTTCAAAAAAGTGGGTTTGAATCGGCAAATTATTTGTGATACTTTTGCAAAATCCCGCTAAACTTGAGTGGGCTAATGGGAAGCCATGTCTTTAAAGGGCATAGATTTCAAATTTCAGCCCCATCAGGTTAAGCAAAAGGATACGGAGTTTACCTGGATTGCGTCACTCGTTTAAATAAGTTTGAAAAGCAAGCTGCGATCGATTGAAACTAATCCAGAAATTTAAGGTGGTAGGGGATGAGTGATACAACTTCATTTTTAGGAGGAGCCGCATTAGCAGGGCTGGCAGCCGTCATTCTCTTGAGAGGAGGGGTCAGCGCTACTTCTCCGATCGGGACGATGCCCATGCCGACGCTTCAACCATTGCCCACTGCGACAATGCCTCCAGTCGGGACGATGCCTCCTGGGATCACTCAACCCCCTACCACTTACGATTTAGAAAAACAGCGGGCCGAAACTGACCAGATCAAGGCCCAGCTAGAGCAGCAGCGCGTGCAAACCGAGCAACTCAAGGCGCAAATTCAGAGTCAGCAGGCCTTGATCGAAACGCTCAATGTCCAAAACAAAAATATGCCCCCGGCGATCGCAACCCGCAGTCCCCAGGGACAGGTTAATCCGCTAGAGTCACCCAACCTCATGACGGGTGTGCTCTGGGCGTTGGGTGGAATGATTTTAGCCTTTGGGGGCGGAATCGCGCTAGTAGGGCTATTTGTGCTGATTGCGCGTCAACGACCGTCTCGTACGATCGAGGTGATTCATGACGACAACCCTAACTATCTTCCGGCGGGTGCGGTGAGACGGCGATCGCAGGTGTTGCCTCCTCGTCGAGTCATCAAACGGATGGATGCCGAAGATTTTGAGTAAGGTTTGAGTTTACATCCACTCTTCGCAGCGCGTCATCATTTTTGATCCTCTCTAATTTCCTCAAAAAGAGAGAACGTAAAGTGTCTTTTTTAAGCAGGACAAAGGAATCTAATCGACGCAAATCTCATAAAGAATTGGGATTACAATCCTCAAGCTGGCCTATTTTGCTCGATCGTTCATGCACAAGTCGTTGTTCAAAGACTGGCAGTTTCCGCAGCAGCTAACTCCCTATTTGTTTTTGCTTCCCGCGTTGGTGATTTTGGGGCTGACGGTTTTTTATCCAGCGCTGCAAGCGCTTTATTTTAGCTTTACTCGCTATGATTTGCTCACGCCTGCCCAATGGACGGGACTGACGAATCTCAAACGTCTGTGGGCGGATCAGATTTTTTGGCAGACCTTGAGAAATACGCTGATTTATCTGGTCGGAGTGGTTCCCATTCTGGTCACTTTTCCGCTGGGGTTGGCGATTTTGGTCAATCAAAAACTTCGAGGAATTCGCTGGTTTCGGGTGGCTTACTATACGCCTGTGATTATCTCAATGGTGGTCGCGGGCATTGCCTGGAAATGGCTCTACGCGGACAATGGATTACTCAATCAACTGCTCAAACTGTTGGGGATTTCTGACGGGATTCCCTGGTTGACGAGTCCGAGTTGGTCGATTTTTAGCGTCATGGTCGTCACCATCTGGAAAGGGTTGGGCTATTACATGGTGATTTATCTGGCTGGGCTGCAAGCAATTCCAGAAGATCTGTATGAAGCGGCGGCGATCGATGGCTCTGATGGCATTGGCAAACATTGGGATATCACCGTTCCTTTAATGCAGCCTTACCTATTGTTGGTTGCCGTTATTTCAGCGATTTCTGCGACCAAGGTTTTTGAAGAAATTTACATCATGACCCAGGGCGGCCCGCTCAATAGTTCTAAAACGATCGTCTATTACGTCTATGAACAGGCCTTCCAGAATCTAGAAATTAGCTACGCCTGCACGATCGGACTGGTGATGTTTTTGATGATTTTGGTGTTGTCGATCGTGCGATTAGGCGTTCAACGACTGACTGATTCTGACCAACCGTTGAGCTGAGTTCAATCTCCAGATTGGCCCTTGCCGCGAAACATTTCATCAAATTGACATCAAGTTAACGTCAGCTTGATGAACGCTTCGCTTTTAGATCCAGGAACGCCCCCTAAATCCCCCACGGGTGAGGGACTTTGAACCAGAATTCCTCTCTTAAAGTCCCCTAAAATCGGGGGTTGAGGGGCAGAAGCCGTGAACAACGAAGCGAAAAAACTCTCATCGAATTGACATCAAGTTAGGACAGACAAATTTTAGAACCGACCAAAATCACTCCTCTTCTTCCGGCGTATCCGTTTGTTTGGGACGGCCCGCCAGCGCAACTGCCATCGCATCGACGACTCGCGAAACCGGAATCACCTCTATTCCCACATCGCCATAAGTGCCCTTGGGCACGATCGCTCGTTTGAATCCCAGCTTTGCCGCTTCCTTGAGTCTGAGTTCCATTTGAGAAACCGATCGTACCTGTCCGCCCAATCCCACTTCGCCAATAATGACGGTTTGCGGATCAACGGAGCGATCGCGAAAACTAGCTGCTACTGCGACCGCTACCCCTAAATCTGCCGCAGGTTCTCCCACATTTAGCCCGCCCGAAGACGCGACATAAGCATCCAGCTTTGATAAGGGAATTCCCACCCGCTTTTCGAGAACCGCCAAAATTTGAAGGAGACGGTTGTACTCGATGCCCGTGGTCGATCGCCGAGGAGAACTGTAGCTAGTCGCACTCACCAACGCTTGCAGTTCTACGACAATGGGACGGGTGCCTTCGCAGGCCACGATCGTCGCGGTTCCGGTAGAGGCTTCATCTCGATTGCCCAAGAAAAGCTCTGAGGGATTGAGAACTTCTTGCAGCCCTTGATCGACCATTTCAAACACGCCAATCTCATGAGTCGCTCCAAAGCGATTTTTCACAGAGCGTAGGAGACGATGACTGGCAAAGCGATCGCCCTCAAAATACAAAACCGTATCGACGAGGTGTTCTAGAACTTTAGGGCCGGCGATCGCGCCTTCTTTGGTCACATGACCGACGATAAACAGCGTGATGTTCTGGCGTTTGGCCACCTGCATGAGCACCGACGTACATTCGCGCACCTGAGAAACTGACCCCGGAGCCGAAGTCAACGTACTGTAAAAGAGTGCTTGAATACTGTCAATCACGGCCACGGCGGGCTTTAGCGACTCCAGTTCCATTAAAATGGTGTCGAGATCGGTCTCAGGCAACAGATACAAATCTGCATCAGGTGCGGAGGGTTCATCTTGGGGAAGCAGCGATCGGTCGTCTTTGCCGATTCCTAGCCGTTGCGCTCTGAGTTTCACCTGCTGTCCCGACTCCTCGGCGCAGACATAGAGCGTTCGATACCTTGTGGCGAGTCGATTTGCGGTTTGGAGTAAAAGCGTTGACTTACCGATTCCAGGGTCGCCGCCGATTAGCACCAGGGAGCCAGGAACAATGCCGCCACCGAGGACGCGATCGAGTTCTACATATCCCGAAGTTAGCCGAGACTGAGGATGGTCTTCAATCTGAGTCAGGGTTTGAGAAGAAACCGCAACGGGCGCACTGCGGCTAGAACGGCTTTTTCCAGAGGTGCGGGTCTGCCCAATGGCGGCCGTCTGCGTCGATCGAACCACCTGCTCTTCCAGCGTATTCCACGTACTACAAGAAGGACACCGACCAAAATATTGAGGAGAGTCTGCCCCACATTGGGTACAAACAAAGTGCGATCGCAGTTTTGGCATGAACAAAAATAAGTGTTAATGATTCGCAACATTTCAGACAAACCTTAAGAAAGTCTGAAATTGAGTAAGAGAAAGGGTTTGACGAACTGAAAATAAAAGATTCAGCCCCTATCTTTAATGATAAAGTATGGAAAAATTAAGCTTTAAAGATTTGACTTAAGGAGCGTTACAGAAGTTGGAAAGTCATAAAGAAAAAATACTCGTAGTCGATGACGAGGCCAGCATTCGACGCATTCTTGAAACCCGTCTGTCCATGATTGGCTATGATGTCGTCACGGCTGCCGATGGGGAAGAAGCCCTCGATACGTTTCGTAACGCTGATCCTGATCTGGTGGTTCTTGATGTAATGATGCCCAAGCTTGACGGCTATGGGGTTTGTCAAGAGCTTCGCAAAGAATCTGACGTACCGATCATCATGCTGACCGCTCTAGGAGATGTCGCCGATCGCATCACAGGGCTAGAACTCGGCGCGGATGATTACGTCGTCAAACCCTTCTCTCCCAAAGAGCTAGAAGCCCGCATCCGTTCGGTTTTGCGACGAGTCGATAAAGTCGGAGTGACTGGAATCCCTAGTTCCGGCGTGATCCACATCAACACGATTCGCATCGACACCAACAAGCGCCAGGTTTACAAAGGTGACGAGCGAATTCGGCTGACGGGCATGGAGTTTAGCTTGTTAGAACTGTTGGTGAGCAAATCGGGCGATCCGTTCTCGCGATCGGAAATTTTGCAAGAAGTCTGGGGCTACACACCCGAACGTCACGTCGATACTCGTGTGGTGGACGTTCACATTTCCCGCCTCCGCGCCAAACTCGAAGACGACCCCAGCAATCCTGAACTGATTCTCACTGCCAGAGGCACAGGTTATCTCTTCCAGCGCATTCTCGAACCTGGAGAAACCGAGTAGGTCAGGGTCTTGTGACAGTGAGTTGTTTGGGTAAATAGTCTGACCCTAGCTTTTTGGCACAAAATCCTGCATCGATCGTTTGACCCGGCTGAATGATGCGACCCCACTCTGGAGGCGTTATGATGTACTGCGAACCCTGATTGCGGAACGTTCCATTCCAGCGTTGATCAAGGGTCGATCGCTCCATTTGAAACTGAAGCTGCCAATTTTCGACAGGCGTTTTGCCCTGGTTGGTGACTGGTAAACTCACACAAAAGCCCGCATTCCAATCAGACTGCACGATCAGCTTGGGCTGCAACTGAGCGATCGCGCCTGAATTTGACTTCGTTGGACTTGACGTAGGCGAAGGACTGCTGGGTGAGGGGCTGGGACGCACGACGGGAGTTGTGGAAAAAGAACGCATCGTCGGGGCTGGTAAAAGCTGATTGAGAAGCTGTTGTTTGGGTTGGTCGATCGCCTGCCAGTCGTCTAGCAAAATTCCCCCCGTATCCTGACTATTGGGGTTCCAACTCCAGTACGCAAAACTGAGATTGTTGCGCTGCAAAAAGTTGACAAACTGACGCTGCCAAATGCCTTCTTTGGAAGTCGCATCCACCTTGCGTCCGCCAAACTCACCGACCAGAACGGGCGCAATCTTCTGTCTTGCGATAAAAAAGAAACCCTTCTCCCAGCGATCGCTCAGATTTTTGGGAAAACTTCGCTCTGAAAACCAGGGCTGATCAAACACACCCGGGCCATATTCGTGGGGCGAGTAAACCAGCTTATTGCGAACCGCTAACCGAACTGGAAACCGCCGTACTCCTTCTAGATTGCCGCCCATCCAGTGCCGCTTGAGCCGTTGCCCAGGGACGTTATTCTCCACGCCTTCAACGACGATCAGCCAATTTTTGTTGATCTTGAGAATCGCATTGCCCGATCGCTCCGCCGCTAGTCGCCAGTCAGTTGCTTTGTTGTTGGTTCCCCAGCTTGCCCGGCCGTGAGGCTCATTTTTGAGGTCAGCCCCAATGACATTTGGCTGATTTTTGTAGCGCTCCGCCAGCATCGTCCAGGTTCCGATCCAATCTGCTTCGGTGAAGCCATCTCCATACCACAGTTCAGGAATGCGTTGATTATTGAGACGGTGACTATCAAGCAAAATCAGCAAGCCCTGCCGCCCCGCTTCTTGAATCACCAAATCCATGACTTCGATCGGCGTTTTGCCCTGCAATTCACGATTACTGCCCAAGTCGAAATTAATGCCGCTCACGCTCGTCCCTCGGAGTGCCTGAACCGAATAAGGTAAGCGAATCACGTTGTAGCCCAAGCGCTTGATCTGCGTCAGCATCTCCTTATAGTCTCGCAACCACAATCCATGAGGAGCCTGAAGGTCAGATTCTATGCCAAACCAGTTGACCCCCCGCAGCATCACCGATCGCCCTGTGGCATCTACTACGCTTGCCCCTCGCGTCGATAAAGGCGGCTGAATGACGATCGCAGCCTCCGCTATAAAAATTAGGTTTTGTATCCAAAAATACAGCCCGATCGCCAGTCCAATTATGAAGAACCGAAGGAGTCGAATCTGAAGGCGAGGGCTAAATCGCACATTAACAAGGTTTTGTAATGCATACCAGGCGCTTTGGTAAAAATACGGTGGCGATCGCCGTTGTTTCAAAGCCTGTCCTGAGTATTTCTGCCACAAGACAGCCAAAGCTGTGATTAGCCAGGTGTGTGTAAAGCGAGTCCGCAATCTGGGTAGCAGGGCAAAAGGTTTAGCCATATTTAAATCGTTGAATGAGTTTACTTGGCTGAGAGAGAAATCAGAATTGAGAAAATTGCACCGTCAAACTCTTAGCAGTAAAGCCCCAAAATTTTAGAATTCAATACAGCTATACAAAGGGGGCAAAACTCAGTCGCACCCGGAAGAAACCCATGAACGATCTCGTCCCTTCATCCTTCTAAGCAACCGCTTGCTACCCTTACTATCTCGGTAATGACGGCGCTTTTCAGCAAAAGGTGTCTAAAGATAAGATGCCTTTTATATAAAGTTTTTGTAAAGTTTTCATGAAGCCATCCGGGTCTACAACAGTGCTCTAATGACTGCTTGTACGCTAGACACCGTAAGGGAAACCGTACTACGGAATCCACTGAGTCACTCAGGGCATTAAACCTCATCATGAAAAAGTAGTCTCCGAAATTTCACATAAACTTTTTGTGCCAGCGCTCTTCTTCATGGGATTTACATTCCATTTTTAGTGGAGAGCCACTAATCTTGATATCAAAGGTAAGCAATTCTTTTCTGTCTGCCTCGATCGCTTGATTGCTCGCATCAAGACGGATTGAAACTTGTGAAGTTGCTGCCACTTGCCCACGGTCTTTTTGTAGTAACCGATACTCAGAGTTGTCAAACATGACTGTACCTTCACTCGGAAAGTTTTTAGTCCCTGCCGCCCTCGCTGCCGGAGCCGTCTTCTCAATCTCTACAGCCCCGCTTGCTCTCTTTGGCTCTGAGCCAATCACCGTCGAAATGAAGGGAACGGAAGTCTTTAAAGGCAGCCTCAAAGATGTCGCTGCTCCTTATCTGGGGTTTGCGGGTGCCCTGAGTTTGGCTGTAGGAGTCACGAGCCTCGCATTGACTGGATGGCGGCAGTCCTCTCGTCAGTCAGGAAAACTGGAACAGCAGGTCTCCGGAATGCAGAATCAACTCCAGGAAAAAGAAGTTCAGCTTCAAGAGCTTTTGCTCTCAGATAAAAGTCTAGAAACGACTGGACTCCAATTTTTTCTAGAGGATGAAGAATCGTCTCAGCTAGTTTCTGATGAAGTAGCTGCTCCGTCTCAGCCGATCGTTCAGGCACCTGCTCAGGTGAGTCAGCCGATCGTTTACGCTGCGCCGTCTCAGTCTATTCTGTCTGCCAAACCCACCGTTCAAACTGCGGTATCTCCTTTACAGGCTGCTCAAGCGTTTCTCAGCTTCTCTCGAACGGGAACCTCAGCTAAAGCAGCGGTCAAACCTGCCTGGACTCAAGTGCCCCCTGCTTCTGAGAGTACGGTCGCGCAAATCAGCGAACTGCAAACTCAGCTTCAGCAAATCATGGCGCAGATTGAGACCCTGCAATCAAACGCTTGGGTCGAGTCGCAGCCTGTCAACTCAAGAGTCACGATCGATTCCATGATCTCCTCAATTCCGCAAGCCAAACAGCGTAAACTTGAGCCGCAGAGAGTGATGCAAATTGTTGCTTCCTAGAATTTGGGACACTCACGGGGTGTCCTTCTTTTTAGGATGAGTTTCGGCAGCCAAAACAGCCAAGATCCTGCTTCGCAAGAAACGGCGACCTTGGGTTGAACTGCTGAGAGGTAACTTTAGTGATCTCTTTAGTGATCTCTTTGCTTTCAAGCTACCGTCATCGAAGAACGGCTTGAGGGGCGATCGCCGCATCGGTTTGTCCCTTTAGATCGTCTGATTTCTCAATTGCTTTGGCTGCGACTCTGACTCTCTGAGATGTGAGGTCACGTTGACTAATAGGCGGAGTTGGGGGACTGATGGTTAACACTTGATCCGCTTGCAGGTAGCTTCTACCATCCGCCGTAAAGCGCACGACTAAACTATCTGTGCCTTGTGCCACGTCAAGGGATCGAGCGACAGGATCAGTCACCGCCAAAAAGGTCACTTTAGTGTCTGGCTCTAGATTTAGACCTGCCCGCCCGGTTTGCCAGACCTCTTGCGGCTGACCCTGGGGAGTTTGCAGCAGGTTGAGTGTGGCTTCCCACTTGCCTTCTTTTACCTCGACCTGAGTGCGCGACAAGATCGAGTAGGTTGGCTGCTGATTGCTCAGACGATCGCCCGGTTGTAAAGTTCGGAGAGCCTGCACGGTGATTTGGGTGCGATCGGGAAGGGTTGTTTTTCCAGTCACGGTATAGGCTCCGCGCTGTTGGGCAGGCTCGACTTGCATCGTTAATTCTGTTTTCGAGGAGCGCACTTGCACACAGCCCACACAGATCAGAGACAAAAACGCCAGGCAACGCGATCGAGCAACAGTAAACGTCATGGAAGAAGAAAGTTAAGTTGACTTGAAATTCTAGAAAAGAGTGAACGTCACAACAAATGCAGGTCATTTGCAGGTTGTTTACGCGACTCCTACTTCGTTAAGCTCAATTTTCCGCATTCATCCGGAATCGTCAACCCTTAACTTTATCTAAAGCCTGCGAGACCACCACTTGAGCCTTGATGGCGAGATCAGCGTCTTGAGGTTCTGATTGTGAGGTAAAAGTATTGAGGGCCAGAGGAATAGAAGCTGGAAGTAAAAGCCAAGTCTAGTCGGTTTTGTCCTGAATTGGGAGAAGAAGCTAGGAGATAGGATCGGGCTTTAATTGTGTAAACTGTCACACGATGCCAAAAAATGAGTCAGGTCAAAGTGGGTCATGGTAACGTGTGAAGTTGGTTCTTTGTGACAGTTCGGCTGAGTGAAGTTAATGATCAATATCCTTGAAGTGTTGTCGGCGACGGCACATCCCAAGGTTAGTCCATCAATCAGCAATGGTGTGAGTGAACAATGTCTGACTTATCCAGGTATTCCATTCTAAAGTCTCTTCTGTCTTGGGGAGCAGTCTCGTCGGTGGCGGTGGGCGCGATCGTCTCGCTACAAAATAATCCTGCTCAAGCAAATCCCCCTGCGTCTAATCCAGAGATTGCTGTCCCGCGAAATGATTTGAGGTCGGTTAATCCAGATTTGGCGAGTCGTCAGTTGCCCAGTGTTGCGGCGGTCAGTCCTGCTCGATCTTATGTTCCTCAACTTCAGCAGCCGATTCCTGCGTCTGTCAGCGAAGACGATTTGATTCGTCAGCTTTCGGGGAGTGCGCCAGTCGTGCGTTCTCAGCAGGTTTCCCAGCAGATTCCGGTTTTTGCGCCGACTCCGACGGTTTTGCCTACGACTGAAGCGACACCTGCTCGTGAACCTGTGTTGGTGACGGCGACGACCAATTCTGATCAGGGGCTAAAGCTGCTAACTGTCCCTCAAATGAAGTTTACGGCTCCGACTTCTGCGGTGCGATCGATCAATCCTAATCCTGCTCCGTTTACAACGACGGCTCAGACAACGGCGATCGACCCCACGACCAAAGATAGCTTGTTGTCACAGTCCTCTAATCAGGATGCCGGATCGCTGTCTCCTCGCAGTCGCCCTTTTCTCAGAAGTACTGCTTTGACTCCGCCCAACTTTACGCTACAGGGCGTTTATCTCTATCAGGGAGATGAGTCTTCGGCGCGGGCCAGGTTGACGACGATCTATCCGCTGACACCGCGAGTCCAGTTTGGGGCTACGTTTGATATCAGTACGGGGAATGCGTTTACGGACACGCCTAATGATGGGTTTAACGTCACAGAGCTATATTTAGCCACGTCTCTGGGCGACATTCCTAATTTGCGATTTGTGGTTGGGCAACTGGATCTGACTTCTTATTTCGATCGCAACAGTTTCGCCAAAGATGGCGCGACTCACTTTTTTAATCCTGTGTTTCAGACCAATCCAGCCCTGAGTGCGACAGGAATTGGCTCTCGTCCAGGTTTGTTGGTGAATTGGAGTCTGACGGACAATATCGAGGCGAAAGCGGCGGCGTTTTCTTCGTCGAGAGGGCTGAGCGACTTTGCGCTGGATGGGTTTGCGGGCGAGTTGGGAATTCGCTATGGCAATCTGATTGTGCGGGGAACGTATGCAACCGATCGCGACTCTGGCAACAAAGATGGCTTTAGAGAAATCTTTCAGATCAGTCGAGGCGGCGGACTGACCGGCCCCTTGCGCGGCGATCGAGAAGAATCCTATGGGATCAACGCCGAAGCTTTTATTCCCAATCTGAAAATGGGGATCTTTGGGCGATACGGTCGCTACAACAACGTCGATCTGGGCGAAGGTGGCGACACCTTTAGCGGCGGGATTACCTTTTTGGATCTGTTTGCCAAAGACGATCGCTTGGGGCTGGCCTATGGTCGGGGCTTGTCGAACGATAAACTGCGGGCCCGCAACAACGATCGCACGCCCGATGTGTTGGAGTTGTTTTACGACTTTCGGTTATTGCCCAATCTACGACTTGGCTTCTCGGTGCAAGAGCGAAATCAATTTTCGGAGATCGTCGCTGGCATCCGAGTCAGAACTGAGTTTGATGTCACACCTAGAGGAAGGCTGATTCAGTGAACTTGACCAAACAGCAGCGTAAAAGAAACCGCACCCTTGCCTTTTGCCTGGGGCTTCTGTTGTCGGGAACGCCGATTCTCTCGTTTGCGGTGAGCATTCCTACGGTGCAGGCTCAAACGGTTCCTAGTGAAGTGCGTCGAGGCTATACCGAACTGGGACAGGGATTGGTGAATCAGGCGATCGCGACCTTTCGCGGGGCCATTCAACGCTACCCGGAGTCACTGGAAGCAAAATTGGGGCTGGCGATCGCCTTTCGTCGAGCCGGACGGGATGCCGATGCGTTTCAAGCCTATCAGCAGGTTTTGGTTCAAGATCCCAACAATGTGTTGGCGTTGAAGACGATCGGGATTTTGGGCGGCTTTCGGACTGAGTGGCAGGCACGAGGGATTGAGGCGCTGACGACTTTGTTGAAAATTAGTCCCGCAGATAACGAAGCGCGTGCCCAAAGAGGCTTACTGTACGGCTTTCAAGGACGCTTTGCCGAGTCGCTGGCAGATTATGAGATTGCACTACAGGGCAGTCCCACGCCAGACGTTCTGTTAGGTGCGGCTCAGATCTACACCTACGGCGGCAATCCTCAAAAAGGGCTGGAGTTATTTGAGCGCTATCGGTCTGCGTCGAATAAACCGATCGTCGGAAATGCCGCGATCGCTTATGCGCGGGCCTTGAGGGCGACGGGGAACACGGCTCAGGCGATTCGGATTTTAGAAGGGCAGCTTCCGAGAGAAACCAACGCCTTTGGGGTGCAGGTGCGATCGGAGCTTTCTCAAGCCTATTTAGCCAATCGACAACCGACTCAGGCTTTGGCCATTCTTGACCCGCTGCGCGATCGTGGCGATTCTCGACTCTCTCTGGCTAGAGCGCTCAATGAGATCGGCAAGCAAGAAAATCGTCCAGATCTGTCGGCGCAAGCGTCTGATCTCTATCGGCAAGTGCTCAACTCTACGCCCAACCCCTCTCCGGCTCTGGTGCGAGAAGTGGCGGATGTGCTGAGTGCCATTCCTCAAGATCGACAGACCGCCTTGCAGCTTTATCGTCAACTCGTCCAGCAGCAGCCCAGTGACAAAGTGTTGATCATTCAGCAGTTAGCGCTCGAAAGTCAGTTAGGGACTCTGCCTCAAGCTGAAGTGCGGCAACGACTGCGATCGATTCTCCAACCTTTGCCCAGTTCTCCAGCACAGCAGGCGGCGATCGCTCAAGCGCTAGTGAGACTGGAACCCGATCCCGAATTTCTCCCGGTCTATCAGAGTCTGATTCAGGCGGGTGTGAATGAGCCGTTTTTGAACTTTCGATTGGCACAATTGCTGATTGAGAGAAACGATCTGGATGGGGCGAAGACGGCCCTGGCGGCTTATCAGGCGACTTCGGTGGGGTCGCGCGATCTGGCTCCAGAATTGCTATTGGCAGAACTCGATCGCCGCCAGGGAAACCTGGAAGCCAGCGCCAAACGCTATGAAACGCTGATTTCTAGTAGTTCGCGAGACAGCGATGTGACGACGGCCGCGATTCGAGGATTGGCAGGGATTCGGTTGGCTCAGGCTCGATATGAGGACGCTTTGACGCTTTACGATCAGTTGATTTCTCGCAGTCCCCAAGACCAGCAGCTACAGCTTGGACGAGCGGCGATCGCCTACCAGGGCAAGAAAATCACCGAAACAGAAGCGGAAGCTGTCATCGATCGCTTTTTACAAGCCCGTCCCGCCGAAACGCCCCAAGAGCTATACACCTTAGTCGGACTGTTGCCCAGCAATCCCAGACGTGAAGCGCTCTACAACGCCCTGATCGAAGCTGATCCCAGCAATGTGACGGTGCAGGTGAGGCTGATTCAACTGTTGGCGGTGCGAAGCCCCAATCAGGCGCGGGCCCAGGCAAATCGACTGATCGCCAGAGTCAGAAAAGCCTCCCCCAACGGCAACAACAACGTCGAACTGCTGTTTCTCAAAGGCCAACTAGAGCAGGCCTTGGGCAACCTCGATCGCGCTGAAGATGCGTTTGCGGCGATCGTCAATCTTGAACCCGACAATACCAACGCGCTGTCTGCTCTGGGAGGAATTCGATTTCAGCAGCGACAGTTTGACTCGGCGGCCAGCCTCTACTCCCAGGTTTTGGAGCTAAACCCCGATGATCTGATCGCTCAACGATCGCTAGCCGAATTAACCGCCGCTCAGGGCAATCCGCTAGAAGCGCTAGAACGATTTGAGCAACTCCAGGTGCAGGGCAACGCTGATCCCAACTTGTCCAGACGCATTCAGCAGTTGCAAGAAGACATGCTCAGACAGCGAGGCTTCCAACCGCCCTGGGAGCGCTATTAAGGTTCGATCACACTGGGTGCATCTGGTTTGAGTTTTCGTGGTCTATCGGTTCCCGCTTGCCCCCCTCGATCCCAGAAGATTACTTCACGACTGTCCCATTTCCCAGGAGCGCCCATTTTCAGAATGCTGCGGTTTTTGCTACTGATTTTCGTCAGCCTGTCGATCGGAAGTTTGACAGCCTGCGATTTGCTAATGCGCCAAAATTCTGATCGACCTTCTGTTGAAGAATCGGCTACACCCGACCATTCCGCCCTCCTGTCTGAAAGTTGGACGGCTTACCGTAACCGATTTATTCAAACCGATGGGCGAGTGATTGACTGGGAAGCGACTGGACGATCGACTTCTGAAGGTCAAGCCTATGCCATGTTGCGGGCTGTGTTGGCGAACGATCCCGACAGTTTTGCGCTAACCCTCAAGTGGTCACAAAACAACCTACAGCGACAAACAGCCGACAAGCGACGACTCGATCAGCTTTGGGCCTGGCAGTGGGGGCGCGATCCCGCCGGACAATGGGGCATTCTAGACGGCAACTTTGCCAGTGATGCGGACATTGATGCGATTACCGCTCTGATTTTGGCCTCACGTCGATGGGAGCGGCCAGAGTACTTGAGTTTGGCGCGGGCTAAATTAAAGGATCTCTGGACTTACTCCACGGTGACCGTCGGATCAGACCGATATTTGCTGCCTGGCCCACTCGCCGCCTTTCAAAAAGCAGGCAAGCTCAAGTTCAATCCGTCCTATCTCGCGCCTTCTTCCTTTCGGCTGTTTGCTCAGGTTGACCCCGATCGCGATTGGCTCAGTCTGGTCGAAAGTAGCTATCTAATGCTGGAACGATCGGCGGCCGTTTCCGCGATCGGCTTGCCGAGTGACTGGGTGGCACTAGATCCCAAAACAGGACAGTACGTTGCTTTGGATGAATCCAATACGGTCGTCAGTCGCTATGGATTTGATGCGAGTCGAGTCTGGTGGCGGGTTGCCCTCGATTGGAAGTGGTTTAATGAGCCACGCGCCAAACGCTACCTAGAGAAACATCTGGAACCAATGGAAAAGCTGTGGCGATCGCAGCAAAAAATTCCTGCTCAAATCGACCTCCAGGGCAAACCGATGGTGGACTACGATGCGACTTCTCAGTATGGAATGCTGTACGCTGCCTTTCGGGTCGTCGATCCGGCGATCGCGCAGCAGATTTACGAAAAAAAGTTAAAGCCTCGCTACCAAAACGGTTTCTGGGACAACGACTCCGCTTATTACACGCAAAATCTCGCCTGGTTTGGGCTTCTGCCCTCGACGGCAATCGCGCCCTACCTTTCACCCCCTACTAAAGCTGCCCAAGATACTCACCCATGAACAATCGGTTTTCAGGTCACTCCCGGCGAAATTTGCGTCGTCTACCCCGGACGGTGTTGCGGTCATTGTTGCTATCTAGCATTGGATTGATCACCGGATTGGTCATCACCTTCGCTCAGGGACACCACTCGGCGATCGTCACCGCTCAAGGTGTTCAAAAGCAAGAAGATCAGCTAATCCGAGAATTTAAGCTGCCACCCGCTCAACCCGCTCCGGTCTACCAACCTCAAGCCCCCGTTTCACAACCTGAACCCGCTCCTGCTGCTCCCCAACCTGCCCCGATTGAATCTGCTCCCGCTCCCGAATCGGCCCCAGTTGAGGCGGCTCCCACCCCTGCTCCGACCCCACAGCCAGAGAAAAAGCCGTCAGAACCTCAGCTTGCAAATACCGGCCCACGCAGTCAGTACGTTTTAGAATTTAATCGCAGTCCGGTGATTGGCAACCGATTTCGGCTAGAGGGCGTGTATTCAGAAGCGCGATTGGGCTTTACTCGTCCCAAAAATTGGCAGGTCAAATCGGCGAAGGCGATCGTCCATTTTCAGCATTCTCCGGCTCTGGTGGCCAACAAATCCAATCTAATTGTGCGCGTCAATGATACGAGTGTGGGCAGTGTGCCGCTTAATCTTAAGGACGCTCAGACGGGCGAAGCGGTTGTCAACGTTCCGATCAATCTGCTTCAGGACTATAACGAGATTGCGATCGTCGCCCAGCAGCAAAATTCACCGACCTGCTCTAATCCAGATGACAAAAGCCTTTGGTCAGAAGTGCTGCCTGATTCAAAACTGGTGTTTGACTATCAGAGCCAGCCGATCGCCCTCGATTTTAGCCGCTATCCCTTTCCCTTCTTTGACAATTTGGGCTTAGATGCCAGCCGCATCAGCTACCTCGTGCCCTCAAAACTGGATGAATCCTGGCTGACCGCTTCCAGTCGATTTCAGACCAATTTGGGACGAATGGCCGATTTTCGTCCGCTCGAAACGCAGTTGGTCAGAGACTTAAAGAAATTTGCGTGGAACGATCGCCTCGTGATCATCGGCACTCCCGAATCACAGCCAACGCTGAAAACGCTGAAACTGCCCTTCCCAATTGTCAACAACCAGATCCTTGACGGCAATAAAGCGCCCCTGCCCGGAGATGTGGGCGTGTTGATGTTGGCGACGACTCAAGAAGGGGTCGTTCCTGTTCTGATCGCGTCTGGCAACAGTGCCGAGGGCGTTGCGAAGGCGGTTCAGTTTTTGGTGCAGCCTCAGAGCGGTCAGATTGGCACAGGTCAGTCGATTTTGGTCAATGATCTCGTCGATGTGCCGTCCCCCGATCCTCGCGTCTGGTCGCGCTATCTCCCGGTGGCGAATTCGTTCAAATTGAGTGAGCTAAAAGGGCTGGACAACAAGCCATTCAGGGATGTGACGGTGCGGGGTTCGTCGGCTCCTCCCGTTCAGGTGGCGTTTCGGGCATTACCGGACGATCGCTTTTTGCGCGGCAGTTCGATGAATTTGCGCTACAGCTACAGTGCTCAGGTCAATCCCAAAAATTCGGCTGTGGAAGTGCGAATCGATGGAGTGGGCGTAGGCAGCAAAAAGCTTACCTCTGATGCGGGCGCGACGAACGAAGTGTTTAACGTCAATCTGCCTGAAAATTTGATTCGGTCAGACTCGGTGATCGACGTTGCCTTTAAGCTGTCTCCCAAAGAAGCAGGCAATTGTGGGCAGGTGAGCGACCAGCAGCTTTGGGGAACGGTTCACAGCGACAGCGACTTTAATCTGCGGCGGGAAACCTCTGTCCAACTCCCCGATCTCAAACTGTTGACGACGGGCTACCCTTTCACCGCCCCCCAGGATTTGTCTCAGACGGCGATCGTTCTCCCCGACCAACCCAATGATGCAGACTTGATGACGCTGATGAGATTTAGCGAACGCATGGGACGACTCAGCCAGGCCAACTCGGTCAAACTCGACGTGTACGAATCTGGCAAGCTCCCAGAATCCATCAAAAAAGAGCGCAATCTCGTGGGAATTGGCACCCGCGATCGCTTCCCGATTAAAGAAATATTTGAGACGGAGAAAGGCTTTCGTCTGTTCGGGGCTTTCACTCGTCAATCAGATCAGGCGCGCATCCAATCCCTGCCTGACAACGGCGGCGTGATCAAGAGCATTCTCTCTCCCTGGAATGGCGATCGCGTCCTCGTGGGTCTGAGCGGCCAAACCGAATCGGGTCTAAAACAAGTTCAAGACATTCTCAGCAAAGACTTGTGGTTCTATCAACTCAAGGACGACACCGTTTTGGTTAGTGCCAACGCGCAAACGCTGTCTCCGTTTGATTCCAATGCCTACCAGCTTCAGTTTTTACAAGAAGGACGATCGCGCCGGGTTGAAGACTTGAATCCGTTAGCCAAGGCTCGTCGCTTTTTGCAAGACCACTGGTATCTGTTGCCCACGGGCATTATCGCCCTCTCGCTGTTGCTCTACGGAGTTGCCCAACTTTATCTCAAGCGTGTTGCAGGATAGATCGTCATGACAAGTCAAACTTCTGATCTAGAGCCAAAGCGTCGCAGTAAAAGTGAGCGGCTTGTCGCTTGGCTGGCTGACCTGATTCCCAACTTTTTTGATCGCACCCTTAGTTGGGTCGGACGATCGCAGCTAATCTGGCTGATGGTCGTGCTTTTGGTGCTGTCTGTGCCGTTGATCATCACGCCGCTGACGGTCTTGCAGCAGGGCATCGTCGCCGTTATTTTGGTGGCGATCGGTTGGTTGGTGGCGACCCTGGAGCAAAAACAGCCTCAAGAAAGCACCAGCCAATATTTGCATCTGTTTATGGTGTGGCTGAGTCTGATTACGACGTTTCGCTATCTCTATTACCGCACCAACTACACGCTTAATCTGACGAGCGGCTGGCTGGACGCAACATGCAGTATTTTGCTGTTTATTGCAGAACTTTATGCGATTTTGACGCTGATGCTGGCGTTCTTTCAAACCCTGCAACTTAAGAATCGCAAACCCGTTGATTTAGACAATATTCCACCTGACCAATGGTTTTCGGTAGATATCTACATTCCCACTTACAGCGAGGATGTGGAAATTGTTCGCAAAACGACCCTGGGGGCGCTGGCGATCGACTATCCCGCAGACAAAAAGCGCGTCTACATTCTCGATGATGGTCGGGCTGACAAGTTCAAATCGCGACGAGCCGCATTGAGAAAGATGTGCGATGAATTGGGCTGCACAATGCTGACGCGCGACAATAACGAACACGCCAAAGCGGGAAATATCAACACTGCGCTGAAAAAAACGGGCGGCGAGTTGATTCTGATTTTGGATTGTGACCACATTCCAGTTCGCAATTTTCTCATGGAAACGGTGGGATTTTTCTACCGTCCAAAAGTCTCTCTAGTGCAGACTCCGCACTGGTTTTACAACCCTGATCCGTTTGAGCGAAATCTGCAAACCGGGGGCAAAATTCCGGTCGGCAACGAGCTTTTCTACAAAGTGCTGCAAAAAGGAAACGACTTTTGGAATGCGGCTTTTTTCTGCGGGTCGGCGGCGGTCGTTCGCAAATCTCACCTCTTGGAAGTGGGCGGCATCGCAGTCGAGACGGTGACCGAAGATTGTCATACCTCCTTGCGGCTGCACTCATTGGGGTACGAATCGGTGTACTACGATCGCGTCATGGTGGCGGGTCTGGCTCCCGAAAACTTTTCTGCCTATGTGGGTCAACAGATTCGCTGGGCGCGAGGCATGGCGCAGATTTTGCGACTCGAAAATCCCTTATTTAATCCCAGGTTAAAGCTGTCCATTCCCCAACGCATTTGCTATTTCAGCGCAACTTCCCACTTTTTCTACGGATTTCCACGTCTGATGTATGCGCTGGCACCTGCTCTATTTCTGGTGTTTGGCATCAATCCGATCCGAGGTCTGGGGCTAGAAACGCTGGCCTACGCCTTGCCTCACTTTTTCATCTCGACCTACGCTAACTACATCACCTACAAACACGTTCGATTCTCGTTTTGGAACGAAATCTACGAGTTTGCGATGTCGTTTCATGCGGGACTGGTGACACTGTTGGCGTTGATTAATCCTAAATTAGGCTCGTTTAATGTCACGGACAAAGGACTTTCGGTGACCAAACGCAGCTTTGATTGGGGGTCGGCGCGGGGACTAGTGATGACAGGGGTATTGGTAGCCGCCGCGATCGCAGCCGTTCCTTTTTGGCTGATCCTTCGTCCCCAAGATTCAGAGGCCGTGCTGGTCAACTTGGTCTGGAGTATTTTTAATCTGATTTTGATTGCGTCTGCAATTTTGGTCGCCTTTGAACAGCCTCAACTGCGTCGGGCCCATCGTCTCGATCGCAAACTCAGCGCCCTTCTCTACAGCGACGATCGCACCCTCAGAGGTACGACGGCCAACGTCAGCGAAACGGGATGTCAGCTAATCTTAGATTCTTGGTCTGACCTGGTGAATGAGGTTGAGATCGAGCTGATTGGCGATTATGGGGCGAGGGCGTTTGTGACGGGGCAGATTATTCGCATCGTGCCGATTAATGAATCTCAGTCGATGTTGTCGATCGAGTTTATCAATCTGACTCGCTCTCAACTGGATGCGATCAGTGTGGTGATCTACTCAGATGTGCGCGAGTGGTATTCTCAACAGCGCGACGGGGTGGATGATCCGATGGAGTCGTTTCGGTTTATTGCCAGCAGTATTGGGCGATCGTTTCGCAAGCGAGAAGCGGCTCCCAGTGGTCTCAGGACGCGCAAGCCGATCCATGCTCATGCTCAACTGTATTGGCGGGGTCACTTTTATGAGGCGGTGGCGATCGAGATCAATCAGCGCAGTTTGCAGTTAGAAATGCCGACGGGGTTGATTTATGACCTGGATGCGTTGGGCAATAATCAGCCGTTGGTGGGGTTGTTGTTGAGTCAGAGTGCTGATGAGCCTTTGCCCAAACGGTTGCTGGCTCAGGTGGAGCAAGTGGAGTCGGTGGTTGACCAGCATGGCAATCGAGTTGTGATTGAGCTAAGTTTCCCCGACAAAATCATGGAGCGCCAGGAAAGCAAAATCAAGGAACTGGTAAAGACTTTGAGTTAATCGCTGATTTGAAGAGTGGGGAGGGGCGATCGCTCTTGATTGCCCAATCCAAAATAAGAGCGGAAAAACTTGCCGGGTCAAAGCCTTTCTAAACTCGCCCTTTACGATCGCTGACTCAAAATCTTGAAGATTGCTGCTCGATCATGTCTTCCATTGCTTCAACAACGATGTCTGCAAAGGTTTCCTTCTGTTCTTGAAGAAGTTCAACGATCGCTATCTTAATCAATTCCTTAAGCTGATTTATATTTAATATAATTTCAGACATTATATTCATTAGGCTTTTCTCTAGTTTCCATAAAGTCGGTGGAGAACTGATCTAAGCTATCAATCAGCGATCGCCAGGGGTCATCTTTGGCAATTAGGACGATCGCATTCCCCATTTTTTTGACGTAGACCTCACTACCCAACAAATGAAACTGCTCTGGTAGGATGACAGTCTGCTTGTTTCCGTCAGTTTCTAATCTAGCTATACAGCACATTTCAGGTTTATAGAGTACAGTAACAACAGTCAGCAAACCAGTT
>NZ_JBJPHS010000068.1:0-37205 GCF_052939495.1 Phormidesmis sp. 146-12
AATTTACTGTCCTCTCTTGCATTCCGGCTTCCTAGTTTTGTCAGTCAAGCAGGTGCCAATCCACAAAGCAAAAAAACTGAATTCAATTTACGTCACCTTAGCGGATTGAGTGCGATCGCTCCGGACTCCCAACACTCATCTCATCTCTCACCTCTGCTTCCTTTCTTTCGGCACCCTGCGGAAACAGATAGCGGATTGTTGCAAATCCAGAAGCGACGACGAACCCAACAACGAGAACCGCGACAGGAAAAGGGAACATGGCAGGTTGTAAAAACGTCCAGTGTTATTACTGTATGAGTCTCATTTGACAGCGTTGTGACTGACTCATCTCAAAGCGTTGACAGAAACGGGAAGAACTTAAGACTCTCGATATAGGATTTTGGCCTTTGAACTATGACTATTTGAGTTGTAAGAATTTGGTTGTAAGAATTTGGTTGTAACGAAGTTCTCCAACAACGATTTAGCGCGTAAGTTCGTTCTTCAGCTAGAGGTTCACGCACTGAAGATGATCTTCTATTTTAAGCAACAGACCTCAGATTCAGAAACCGCCTCAGAAATGATGGGTAAATTTTTCGCGATCGCCTTTGCTATCCTCTGTATGCTCCCTTTACAAAGCTGCTCTCCGGCACAAGCGCAAGCGGGGTTAGACTCTCGTGTGTCGCGCCTGGAAACTGATTTTTTTGGGCTACAAAGTCGCCTGAGTCAGATTGAGTCTCGCATTCCTCGATCGAGCGTTGCTCCCTCACTTCCTTCAAACCCAGTGCCACGAAGCCGTCCAGGGGTTGCTTCTGCTGATCCCCAGTTTGACCGACTCGCCACACTTGTCATCGAACTTAAAGAGCGCGTTACTCAGTTAGAAAAACGACTTGCCAAAATCGATCGACAGTAATAAATTGCTCTCTAAGCATGAGTCATGAAAGGCTCCTTTTGCGATCGCCCCCCTCCGAATGAACCCTACTGGCATGAAAAAACCGTTACAAACTCTCATCATCCTGGCGTTGAGCGTAATTGCGATCGTTCTGGGAGCCTACTCTGGTCATACCGAAGTGGTCGAAGGAATCAAAATTCGCCTTTCTACTCCCCCTGCTCTCAGCCAGCCCTCACAATCCTTTGACGGTTCTACACTTTCTAGTGCCTGTGCCCTCAAACCCATCGCCAAAAAGAACAAATTGACAAAAGTGCCCCCGGCGATTCGAGAACAAATTCCCCTAAGTCGATTTAGACAGGACTCTAGCGCGATCGTTCCCACTAAAGACGACTTGCCCAAAACTCAGCCGATCTACACACCCAGAGAAGTGGTCACACTGGCACACCCCACCAACTTTGGGCGGCGTTTTTTGCAAGACCTCGCTGGCAACCCCGTTAACCAGGAGCCGATCGTCGTTCTCCACGAAACCGTTGGCTCTGGTCAGGGCACGATCAGCTTTTTTCAAACGCCCCATCCCAACGATAACGATCAGGTCAGCTATCACACCTTAATTAGAGAAGATGGAACCGTGACTTATCTGGTGCCGCCCGATCGTCGCGCCTTTGGAGCCGGAAATTCTGTGTTTGAAAGCGCGATCGGCATTGAGGCAGTCAGAACTAATCCTGACTTTCCGCCCTCTGTGAATAACTTTGCCTATCACATTTCTCTCGTCACCCCTCCCGACGGGCGCGACAATGCGACTCGACACAGTGGCTACACAAGAGCACAATATCAATCTCTAGCGTGGCTCGTCGCCAAAACAGGAGTGCCACAATCCCGAATTACGACTCATCGACTGGTGGATCGATCGCGCCAACGGATAGATCCCCGCAGCTTTGACAGTGAGTATTTTCTGCGACTCCTGAGCGCCTATCCCAAAACCAACGACATCTCAATCCAATGCTCGACCCCCGCCGTCGAAGTAGAGTAGCCACAAAAAAGGGGCACACCTTTGCACCCCTGACGACAAATAGAATCAAAACAGCTTAGACACCCAAATCAACCGTGATCGCACTCGATGTCAGATTATTGGTGGGATCTGACTCAGGAATACCATTTGTGTTGACCACCATAATGATGTAGAACTGTTGTGTTCCTGTCAGGTTCCGCCAAACCGTATCCCCTTTAGGTGGTAATGCTAAATTGATTTGAGCAGGAGATAGGTCAGTTCTAGCAGGAATTGCGTTCGGAATCTCATTGAGATCTCGATCGCCGGGGCCAAAAACGTTATCCTCTGAGAGATAGAACTTAGTGAGTATCGTCTCACTGTCAAGAATTGCCTTATTGCCAGCGTTGCCGATCGCATAGGTCGCTGATAGAGTGCTGCTACTTGATGAGGTAATTGGAATCGAGGTCGATGGGGTTACGCTCAAGCTGATGGCTCTGGGATCAGCCGTGATTGTTCTTGTTACATTAACTTCAAACTTGTCCTTGGCGATCGCGACATTAAAGTTATCGGTTTCGCTGGTCTCTGTGAAGGCATTGTCTGGGTCAACGATCACGCCGATGTAATAGTTTTTGTCTACTGTCCAGAAAGTGTCTTCGATATTAGGCAGGGTCACTTGGCTGGTTCGGACTGTGGAGGGGCTGCCTGCTGCGATCGTCTGTTGTACGAGGTCTGTTCCGATCAGGCGATCGCTGGCATCAATCACGCTATCTCTGGAGATGACAAAGTTCACCTTGACCCCGCTCACAGAGACAGTTCCACCATTTCTGATGCTGTAGCTAACATTGACCTTTGTTGCGGGATTTGGCGTAGCCGTTGAGGGTTCGTCTAGCGGAATCTGAACCGGAGCCGTAAAGCTTTCACCCAAGAGATTGACGATTTGAGGTGTCCCCAACAGAGTCAAGCTGTAAACAGTGGAGGTATTTGCAGTCGTATTAACTTTGACAAAGTAGGTGCCGACTCCTAAATCCATTCCTGCTGTGTAAGCAACTAAAGTCGATGGAGTGCCCGCCGCTCCCTGTCTAAATAGTTGCAGTGTTACGCTGCCCGTCGGAGTCATCGTAAAATTCGACTGGGTAGCAATATTGAACTTAAAGAAGTCAGGAGCTGTCGCCGTCACAGCATCTCGATAGACTCCTGGTGTAGCAGGACTGACATTCGTCCCGGTGTTGAGAGTGCCAACATCAAAAGCAGTGGCCTCGGAAGGGCCGCTAATGCTCTGGGGCTTGTTGGTGAGATTGCGCTTGAGAATTCCATCCATTTTCCAATCTAGTGGAACTTTAGAGGGAGCGATCGCAAAGTCAGCAAGGGCTTTTCCTTCGGTCAGTTTTGTACCTGTGGTGTCTATCAGCCACACGCCGACCGTTCCATCTGAGTTGCGCCACAGCATGTCGTCTTTGCCGTCACCGTTAAAGTCAGTAATCGCTTCAATCTTCCAGCTAACCTCATTAGTCAACAAGAAACCAAAACTGGTGAGTTTTTGACCCATGCCCAGATTGCCGTCTAGGTTCCAAATGCCGTTGGTGCCAGACCCTGACGTGACCCCGTTGCGAGTAAAGGAGTCGCGCCAGAATATATCAGTAATTCCGTCGCCATTAAAGTCCCCTGTTTGAGGAGTCCAGGAGGTCAAAGCTGGAGAACTAAACAAGGAGTCAAACGATTGGCGGTCTTTGCCTGTCATGAGCCAAACAACGTTGTCGCCTGTGGAGGTGTTGCGCCAGAGCAGGTCTGCACCTCCGTCTCCAGTCAAGTCAACTGCTGTGGGCACCCATTCGCGAGGAACGCCAGAAAAGTAGCTAAAACTCGTCGGTGTCTCCAGGTTTCTGCCTTTCATGATCCAAATGGCTAACTCTCCAGTTGGGGCGTTTCGCCAGAGGATGTCGTCGTTGCCATTGCCGTCAAAGTCAGCGATTTCAGGTGCCCAAGTTGACCGTGCGGGAAATGCAGGCGTGAGGTTAGCATCGGCAATCTTAATGCCATCCATCAGCCAGACAGCGGTCACTCCGGTGGACTGGTTGTGCCAGAAGATGTCTGACTTGCCGTTTCCATCAAAATCACCGACATAGGATTTCCAGGGTGCATCCAAAAAGAGAGACTGGTTGTTGAATCTGGGCGTTCCAACCTCTAGCACGCTTTTGCCCTGCATTAGCCAGATTTCGAGCGACCCATCCGTTGTGTTTTGCCAAAAGACATCATCTTCTCCATCTCCATTAAAGTCACCAACCGTCGGTCGCCAGTTGCTCGTTTTTTGTGGAGTAAAGCCAACCTCACTGTAATCTTTACCATTCATCAACCACACCCCATTTGTGCCGTCGGCTGCGCGCCATAGGATGCTGCTGGAGTTGAGGCTGGTGTTGGCACCCACTTTAAGTGAGTAGTCAGCAGAGGTCGCCGTCGAATCGGTGGAGTCTAGATCAACTTTGACGTAGTAAGTTCCGGGCTGGACGTTGTTGAGAATGATGGACTCTGAGAGACGTTGGGGATTGCTGGTGCCTGATGGGGTAATTTCACTCGCTTCGTTGGGTGCAGAAAAAGCTCTCAGGCGTGCATTTCCAGTTAATCCGGTTAGCGAAAGACTGATGCTGCTGCTGCCTGTAAGGGTGAATTTAAAGTAGTCGGTCAGGTCTCCCCCCGTAGCGCTACTAAGTGAACCTAATTCTTCTTTGGTGGAAAGGGCGGGCGAGAGAATTTCTTTAGCGGTCTCGAACGAGTTATTACCAAGGATGGGAGGCATAGCGTTACTCTGTTATGAGCTGACAATTTTCGATTGATTCTGGGAGTAGTGTTCCCTACTTACTGAAGTTTTGACTAAAGCTTGTCTGGGAAGCTGGAATCCTTGCTGAACAAAGATTTCAGCTTATGCTAGAAAATGCCAGCATGAAACCGTCAAACTCTTCGCTAGAGAGGATTTGATGACTTTTTAGAAAGCATTAGCCAAAAATTCAGTATTTAAAGATTAGAAGTGAAGTCAAAGCAGCATTTTACACGAATCCGCAACGATTCCTTGTGAGATTCACTGCAACTAAAAGTGATGGTTTTGAATAAAATCTTATACATTGTTCAACGAAGTATCGTCCGCATTACCACCAGAGTCGTCTTTTAGAACGGTCGAGCCACGGTTGTGCCCTACATCGAGAAGAAAACTTTGCGATCGCTCTTCAAATCCCTCAAACTCGCCGCCCCTGCTGCATTTCACAGTCAAACTCAGTCCTGTGAATCTGGAAAATACGCAGGTTGCCTCTAAATATCAAATCCATGCGGCTCAATGTAGCAATTCAGACCTCTGACAAGCCTCAATTCTATAAACAGAACAGCAGTTAAAATTCGATTCCAGGCTGGGCCTTGATGCCTTGTTCTCGAAATGGATGTTTGATTAATGTCATTTCTGTAACTAGGTCGGCGCGATCGATCAGGGCCGCAGGGGCACCTCGACCCGTAAGAATGACGTGAGACGCTTCTGGCTTTTCTGCCAATCCCGCAAGCACTGTTTCTACATTCAGATAGCCCAACTTGAGCGCGATGTTAATTTCGTCAAGCAGTACCAGCCGATAGTCAGGGTTGTGAATGAAGGATAAAGCCGTCTCCCAGGCTTCGGTTGCTTTGAGAATATCGCGATCGCGATCCTGCGTCTCCCAGGTGAACCCTTCTCCCAAGGCGTGAAACTGAAGCTGGTCGCCCCAATGGGCAAAGGCCGCTTTTTCGGCAGGCTCCCAGGCTCCTTTAATAAACTGAACGATTGCCACCTTGTAACCGTGACCGAGCGATCGCAGCACCATTCCTAAAGCCGCCGTGGTCTTGCCTTTGCCATTGCCTGTATTGACAATGACCAACCCTTTTTCGGCAGCCATATCAGACAGTCGCTGATCCTGCACTTCTTTGCGTCGCTGCATTTTTTGGCGGTGCTTTTCGGAATCCGCGATCGAGGAATTGATGTCAGGCTGAGAGTCAATCATGGACGAGACGCTTTCTAGAAACATTCTAAGTATTGCTCCTAGCCTATCAGGAGACAGTCCGCTCTTGGGTCGCCCTTGAGAAAATCTCAGTATTTCAGATGAGTGACATTCTGGGAAGGAGTGATAGGATGAAATCGTCTGTGTTTACACAAGGTTGCGTAAAAAGCATTGAAACTTTTCTCGTTTACTGGATACCCCTGGAGACCTCTCTGGTATCTGGACATGAAGTTAAAGCGCAAGCGGCAGTGTGATCCAGCTCTCTCGCTGGTTGACCGCTGTGAAGCGCCCAGTATGAACTGACCGATCTGTAACTTAAGGTTCGCACTGCGTTTGTTGTAAAGTCCTATCGCTTTCAACGCCTTCGCGAACTGGATCGGTCAAGTTCTCTTTTAGGAGAATTTTCAAAACTTATTGCCGAAGTGGTTAGCGAGTTCTGGGGCTGTAAGAACTAAGCCGCATTTGACCACAAGAGGCGTTCCTGCGTCGATCGCGGTTGCTTTGATTTGCGCTGAGTTTTAAGAAAAAAGCGCATATCCCAGTAGCCTGGCGATTTAACGTGGACTGTTATTCACTGTCTAGCCCTTTCTTTATGCGTTTGATCCTTTCTGGAGTAGAAAAATGTCCAAACTTCTCAGTCACAAAATTGCACCCTCCCCCATGCCTGCCGAAATCAGCGTAGTAGATTTGATTGACGGCTACTTTACGGCATACAATTCGGCTCGCCTGCGAGAAATTTGTCATCTGCTGACGCGCGAAATCATGCAAGAAGGCGTAACGGTCGGCCTTAGCCTCTCAGGAGCGATGACCCCAGCCGGATTGGGGACTTCTGTGATTGCACCCCTAATGCGAAACGGATTCGTCGATTGGATCATCAGTACCGGAGCCAATCTTTACCACGATATGCACTATGGATTGGGACTGGATCTCTATGCCAGCAATCCCTTTGTCGATGATGTGAAGCTGCGTCAAGAAGGTCGAATTCGCATTTATGACATCATTTTTGACTACGACGTGCTGTTGGGAACCGATGCTTTTATCCGCCAGATTCTTAAAGCCGAACCGTTTCAAAAACGCATGGGAACAGCAGAATTTCACCATCTGCTAGGCAAGTATGTCTATGAGGTCGAGCGGCAGTTAGGGGTCAAGCATTCCTCTTTGCTGGCGACGGCTTATGAGTGTGGCGTTCCGATTTACACGTCTTCACCGGGCGATAGCTCGATCGGCATGAACATTGCAGCGATGGCCCTCGAAGGTTCCAGACTGATGATCGACCCAATGCTGGATGTCAATGAAACAGCGGCGATCGCTTACTCAGCGCGTGAATCTGGCATCCCTGATGTCGAAGGCAAGAGTGCGGCTCTAATCATTGGTGGCGGCAGTCCCAAAAATTTCCTGCTGCAAACTCAACCTCAGCTACATGAAGTGTTGGGATTGGAAGAGCGGGGACACGATTACTTTATTCAGGTGACGGATGCTCGTCCTGATACGGGTGGATTGTCTGGCGCAACGCCCAACGAAGCCGTAAGCTGGGGCAAAGTTGACCCCGATGAGTTGCCTAACACGATCGTTTGCTATACCGACAGTACGATCGCGTTGCCCATTCTCACCGCCTATGTGACCAATCAATGTGCGCCTCGTCAGCTCAAGCGACTGTACGATCGCCGCGATGAGATGCTGGCAAAACTCAAGGCAGACTACGAAGCTGCGAAGCTGCAACCTGATCACCCTGTCACAGAGCCGATTTCCGTAACTTCCTCAATGCGTGAACCTGTGGCAACTTATCCCTGTGGCACGCCGATTCGTCGTCACTAGCTAGAACAGTTGAGATCCTGACCTTTTAAAAAATCAGGGATCTGTAAGGGGCGGTTTGCTTCATAAGTGGAGCGATCGTCCCTTTTTTAATCTGATTCTTGCTGGTAACGCAGGGCAAGTTTCTTCCCTTTGTGTCGAAAATCTTCCTGATTAGATATCAACCGTAAGTTTACGGGTTGTTCTGGAGCGATCCCTCACGACATTGCGTAAAACGCAACTTATTCCAGTAAAAACACAGATGAACTTCATGAAGCACTTTGAGATGATTCTCACATAAGTCATTTCATTAGAGAGTATCAACTTTCACAGCTACCAAGCTCAGTGGTGTCGCGCTACTGGGCTTTTGTTTTTTAAATTTCTTGAAGCATTTAGGTAATTAACTTGGGTGATCGATTGCAAACTGGGTAACGCCATCCCTTACTAATGCGATCGACCTGCACCTCCGAGATTCTTTTACCTGTTGTCTTTGTGATGAAAAATCTAGTTAACTCAACGCTGGTTGACTGACAAAAGCCCTGAAACTCTGCGATTGTTAACGCTGGCGAATCGAATTTAGGGAGTTTTTATACACAGCAAATTTTATTCTGGTCGCTGCAATCTCGTTTCTGAAAGAACTTGCGGAACCGATCACCAGACAGAAAGTTTTGTCAGTCAGCAACCCAACGTCAAAACCCCGATTAGATGCGCCGCCGATTTCTAGAAGGTAAAGCTCGTCGGCGTAAGCTTGCACTCAGAGATTTCATCAAATCCACAGTTCTTTTACCACCAGCGCAACTGTAGATAAGAGCGATCGGGTTGACTCAATTCAGTTTCATCGACCCACTCAACCAGCTTGTACGTCCCAAAAACGTGATCCCACCAATCGACTGCAAGCCCAAAATTGTGGTGCCACATTCCGTACTTGTGATGGACATAGTGGACGGGCATCTTCATCCAAAAGCACTTTGATGGATTTTCGTGCTGGAGTTGATGAGCATAAGAGGAAAACGCTGCGTAGACCATGCCGCCAAGAAACCAGCCCATTCCTGCTGCAAATGAGTGAAAAAACATTAGACAGAGAATAATTACCGTGCTTTTTACATAGTCGCGAAACTCCCACAAAACGCCCTGACCCTCATTGCGCCGATGGTGATCTCGATGCCGCTCTCCAATTTTGGGCGAAACATGCATCAGGCGATGCATCCAATACTCCACCAGACTGGCCAAGACAAACGCGATCGCAAAACAAATCGCCCCCACTCCAAGTTGCACTAGCACAGAGCAAACTCCTCTTCTGACAACACTTTGATATTCTGCCATTCTCTTTTGTTATTGTCTCAAAAGAATGAGTGTTGGCGAAGATATGTCAGGATCAGGAATACAAATGGGTAAATAAAATGCTGAAGCGATTTCTAACGATCGGTCTGGTTGGGTTCATTTTAGGAATTGTGTTGCTGACTCCGCCGACGCTGGCCGCCAACCTTAAGAACGGGTCACAGGTTTTTGCAGCCAACTGTGCAGGCTGTCACGCTAACGGAGGCAACATCGTGCGACGCAACAAAACCCTGAAACTGAAGGCACTCCAGCAAAATGGCTATGCAACCGTAGCGGCGATCGGTCAACTCGTCCTCAACGGCAAAAACAACATGCCTGCCTACAAAACAAAGTTAACGAAGTCTCAGGTTGAAGACGTTTCTGCTTACGTGTTGGAGCAAGCGCGCAAAGGCTGGAAGTAAGAATCGAGAACCTAACAAATTTGTCCTTTCTCTCATCCCCGCATCCTTCATTCTGGGTGTATCTTTGGAGATTAAGCAGTGGAATTTAAGCGGGTTGAGAGGGATCGAGCATGTCTGATCAGGTGGTTCAATGGCTCAACGAAATCAAAGAGCTTAAGCAACGGTTGCAAGAAGCCCAAGACGCACAAAACGCTGCCAATGCAAGTGCAGACAACTGGCGCAAACGATACGAAACCGAAGCCCAACAGCGTCGAACGGAAGCCATGCTCACCCGTCAAACGATCGCTGCCCTCACCGCAGAAGTCAATCACCTCAAAAGCCTGCCCCAGCCCTCAGCCGATACTCCGATTTTGTCCTC
This sequence comes from Phormidesmis sp. 146-12, assembly GCF_052939495.1. Classification (NCBI taxonomy): domain Bacteria; kingdom Bacillati; phylum Cyanobacteriota; class Cyanophyceae; order Leptolyngbyales; family Leptolyngbyaceae; genus Phormidesmis; species Phormidesmis sp. 146-12. Next base: position 9,752 of record NZ_JBJPHS010000068.1, read on the forward strand.
CAGCATTGAGCGATCGATTGATGCCCTGCAAACCATTGAAGAACTCAAACTAAAGCTATTGGAAGTCTGGAGTGAGCGCGATCGGTTGGCCCAAGATTTGAAGATTGAGCAAGCGAATCATGTTCAGACCCGCAAAAATCTAACGACGGCGCTGGGAGACACGGTGGACATGTTGACGAAGCAGAGGATGAGGGATGAGGGATGAGGGATGTATTAAACTTTGAGTCTTTGGGTGAGGTGATTGTCTGTGAAGGTGAAGCCAGGATTGAATCCAAGTTTTTGAGTCAGCGCCTCAACCGCTCTACCAAACCGTTTCATCCCTCATCCCTTCTTCAGAACCCCATCACCTTCGCAACGGTCTCCAGGTTTGGCTCAACTCCTTGTCTGAAGTTGTTTTCGCTAAATTTGATGGCAGAATCGGGATCTTTTAAGCCATTGCCTGTAAGCACACAGACGATCGTCGCTCCTGTAGGAACTTGATCCTTAACTTTGAGCAGACCTGCAACCGACGCAGCGCTGGCGGGTTCACAAAAAATTCCTTCATCGCCTGCCAGCATTCGATAGGCGACCAAAATCTCTTCATCCGTAACGGCATTAAAGCTGCCCTGACTGGAGTCTTGGACGGCGATCGCTTTTCCCCAGTTGGCGGGGTTGCCGATGCGAATAGCAGTGGCCAGGGTTTCGGGTTGACTCACAGCATGACCTGTCACTAACGGGGCCGCCCCTGCCGCTTGAAAGCCCATCATCTGAGGTAGCTTGGTTGATCGTCCTTCTTGATGATATTGACAAAACCCCATCCAATACGCGCTAATATTGCCCGCGTTACCTACCGGAATGCACAACCAGTCAGGCGCGTCACCCAATACATCCACCACTTCAAAAGCTGCGGTTTTTTGCCCTTCTAGGCGATAGGGGTTAACCGAATTGACCAACGTCACCGGGTAGCATTCTGACATCTCTCGTACGATTTCTAGGGCGCGATCGAAGTTACCCTTAATTGCCAGAACTTCTGCCCCATAAAGTAGCGCCTGAGCCAGCTTACCCAATGCCACATAGCCATCAGGAATTAACACAAACGCCCGCATCCCACCTCGTCTTGCATAGGCAGCCGCTGCGGCTGACGTATTGCCTGTACTGGCACAAATTACGGCTTTGGCTCCCGCTTCCTTAGCTTTGGAGATTGCCATCGTCATGCCCCGATCTTTAAAGCTCCCCGTCGGATTTAGCCCATCATATTTGACAAATACCTGTACCTGTCGGCCAATCTGCGCGGCGATCGTCGGCACCGGAATCAAAGGAGTATTGCCTTCATGAAGGGTCACAATAGGAGTCGTCTCAGAAACAGGCAAATAGCGACGGTAGCCCTCAATCAAGCCACGCCAGTTTTGAACTTTGGGCATTGCCTCACGAGGGGATTTATCGGAAGTAGACAGGCTTAGGGTCACAGGAGTCAATTCTTGAATGCAACAAGTGTAGATCCTAGTCTACCGTGAGGGCTTTCTTTGACGGTGATTTGTGTCGAAGCATGTCGAGCCAGGGGCTAGGAAACTAAAAGAATTCTCGATCCGTCCACAAAAGTGAGCCTCTTTATCTGATCTCGTGTAAAGTTTAGGTTAAGATAAACGACGGTGTGAGTAAGTACAAATTCCTAATCACTATGACATCCCGAAATTCAAACGCTCAATTCAGTGGTGTAGCGGTCTGTGAGCCTCAAAGCGATTGTTCAGATTTGCGTTCTCTCGAAAAAATGAAAGCAATTTATCAGGCCGATCAGCAAGCAAAGTTTCTCAATCTTCATGCAGAAACCGAGTCATTGCTACAACAGCTTCAAAGCCTCAAACAGCAGCGCGCTCAGGTGATTGACTAAAGAACCGAGTTGGGGTGTGGGAGAGATAAAATTCTCTGAATCTGCTGTTAGTCACCACTTCGACTCAGGGAGCCTTTTTCATCTTCTACGCCCACCGCTCCAGATCCCACTCACCTCTACAATGATGGTGGGATTAACGCGAGTGTAACTTATGCGTGCTTTCTGGTCTGATCCGTATTTGTGGATTCATGCGGCTGGCTTGGCTGCGGTGCCACTTTGCTTGATGTTGTGCTTGCTGGGGTTGGCGGGTGATCCGATTTTGCCTGTGAGCGTGGAGTTGGGGCTGGTTGCTCTGGTTGGCATTGCTCCGATCGCTTGGATGCAGTGGAAAAAACCTTTTTACATCTTTAGTTTGGTGCCCGTCGCTATCAAGCCAGAAAAGCTTACAGAAGATCAGCGTCGCTTGCTTACCCTCTTTAAGGCGCGTGCGAACCCCATTTGGATTGGATTGGGAGCGCTGCTGCTAGTTATATTGTTGCGTCAGATTTATTTTGTCGCGCCGATCACGGCTGACTTATCGCCATTTTTAGCATGGCGGGGCTTGGGGTTGTTAGTCGCGGCGATCGGATTTCTAGCGAGTAATTTGTTTTTGCAGGTGCCTTTGAGTGTGGCACAAGTCTTGCTGACCAGCGATGCTCAATTTGACGCGACTGCCCCCTTTGCGCTGGCCCATATTCCACAAAGTTTTTCGATCTTTGGGCTGCGAGTCAATCAAATCGTGCCGCCTCTGATTGCAGACAGCTTGACACAGCCCTCTACGGATATTCCCGTGCCTCAGCCTTCCCCGTTAACGGAGCCAACTGATACTGAAGCCAGTACTGACTAGCCGAAGTGTACAGAGTGCAATTTATCCAAACATAGCCAAATTTAGCGTCTTGGTGGCTGTAAAGTGTTGTCCACATCACAGATGCAAAAATATCTTAAGTTATTCTAGAGATAGAAACCGGGCAACCAATGGATGCCTGAAATTGCGCTTCGTAAAAGCTTAGTATTGTTCAAGTCGCGACTCCTTAACTGTCAGGTGAACTATGGTAAATCCTTCTGCTTCTTCGCCGTCCGAAAGTGATGCCCAAGTGCGTCCGCTAATGGCCGAACTTCAAGTTTGGGATAGTCTAAAGCGAGCGATCGCAGACAGTTCTGGCTTCAAGAGTTGGCGAATTGAACGTGACACAGACAAGCAGATTCAGGATCTTAGCTTAGACACGCTGGTTCACAATTATTTACGCGAAACGTTAGAAACTCTGGCGTACTAACTCTGGCGTACTGAAGATTCAAATTCCATAACCTAAAAAAAGCTGCTCAGGGGATTTTGCAGGCGATCGGCGAGTTCGCTCAACCGTTTGTAGGCATCAACGAGTCGATCGCCATCCAGCATAACTTCTTGAGTCGGGTACTTTTGCAGGACTTCTAGAATAGAAAGCTTGCTGTCTCCAGTTGCAGAGAGAATCAGGGCAGACCGCAATGCCTGACGATCGGCTCCTCCTTTGGGTGTGCGAATGGCTTGACTCAGCGGATCGAGTAGCCTATTGCCGATCGGACTGTTAAGGATGCGATCTAGAAGTGTGGGATTAAGGGTGACAGTTTGGGTGAGCGATCGGCGCACCACGACGGGATCTTGTTTTGAAAGTCGCAAATGGGCTTGAAGGGCGGGAGAAACATCACCTTTATCAGCAAAGGCGGTGAGTTCGCTGACCGAAATCGACTCCCGCAAAACGCCATACTTCAAAATCACTTGCTCCGCTGCCAGCGCAGAACTCGACAAGGTGGCTGTGCTAATGGAGACTACCCAAAAATAATTCCATAACCTCTGAACTTTCATTACGGTAACTTTGCAAAGGTTTCCACTTTAGGACGATTTTATGAGTGAAAAGTTCTGCATCGGGTGAAAAAGTCAGACGATGCAAAAAAGGAGCCTCCTAAGAGACCCCTAACATCATCAGAAAAGATAACTTAGACGCAAATTGATGAGTTTCTTAGCTTTACTGACTTCAGTAGAAACACGCCTCAACTCTCCAAAAACTTTGGATTGAAGCTCCTCAAAACTGAGCATCAAAAACCAAAACAAGTTGAGTTGAAAAAACTGAATCAAATTAACGCTAAGTTGAGACACAAAGAAACGGCTACTTGATAGAAACCTTGCCGCCTGCTTCTTCGAGTTGCTTCTTGATATCTTCAGCTTCTCCCTTGGCAGCCCCTTCTTTAACTGCTTTAGGAGCAGCCTCTACCAAGTCTTTTGCTTCCTTCAGACCCAGACCCGTGATTGTCCGCACGACCTTGAGAATTGCGATCTTCTTATCAGCAGGGACTTCTTCCAACACAACATCAAACTCGGTCTTTTCTTCGACTTCTTCAGCGGGAGCCGCAGCCGCGCCAGGAGCCATCATCATCATGCCGCCAGCCGGAGCCGCAGCACTCACGCCAAACGCTTCCTCGATTTGCTTAACCAGTTCAGAGGCTTCAAGCAGGGTCAGACCCTTCAATTTCTCAACGATTTCGTCGGTAACAGCAGACATAGTTGATCTCCTAAGTGAAAAAAGTTTTGGGGTGTCGAGCTTTGAGTTTCGAGTTCAAAATTGACCAATCAATTCATCCCTCTTCGCGAAGCGGATTACCCCCCAAGGGGGAACAGATCATCGAAGTTCTCGCTCATCCTTTCTAAGCAGCTACGTCTTCTTCCGCTGCATTGTCTTTGTCTGCAATCTGCTGAATCGCACGCGCCAAACCAGAAGGTACTGCATTGATACCCACGGCTAGTTGAGTTGCCACACCGTTGATTGCGCCTGCAATTTGAGCGATGAGTTGCTCCTTGGAGGGGAGGTCAGCGATCGCTTTCAAATCCGCCTCATTCAGCACTCGACCATCCATCACGCCGCCGCGAATTTCGGTCTTCTTGCTGGCTTTCTGGAATTCCTGGTAAGCCTTGATTGCGCCACCCAGGTCATCTTTGACCATCACAAAAGCAGAGTCGCCTTTGAGAATTTCGCCGACTGATTGCCACCGCTCATCGTCTTGAGTCGCGATTCCCATAAAGGTGTTTTTGGTCACCTTACACACCGCGCCCTTGGGACGCAGACGGTTTCGCAAATCGCCAATTTCGGAAACGGTCAAGCCACTGTAGTTGATGATAAACATCAGTTTAGAGTCATTCAGCGTTTCTTTGAGTTCGGCAACGATCTGTCGCTTATTTTCTGGCGTTCTACCCATTCGTAATCACCTCCTTAAGTTGAGATTGGTATCTGATGGTTGTCTCTAAAAGCCAAGCCAAAAAGAAACCCCAGCGATTGGCCGGGGTGACATGACATCTGACTCAGGTGCTGAAGGACATCGTGAGAGTCAAAAATCAAACCTAGGCAGGACATTAAGCATAAAGCCCCTGCTGTCTCCGGCTTGGCTATTTAGTTCAGACAAAATTTTGGATGTGCTTCTCCTGAAACAAGATACAGGTCTGTGCTAATTCAAAGTTGCTCAGAACTCGATTAAGCAGCGTCTCCTATCTTAAGGTCACGCAGGGCACTAATGTCAACTTCGATCGACGGCCCCATCGTAGAAGAGACGTAAACACTGCGCCAATAGCGACCCTTTGCGCCAGAAGGCCGGTTGCGATCGACCGTTTCTTGAAGCGCCTTCAGATTCGCCAACAGATCCTCAGCCGAGAAAGTCGCTTTTCCAAACAAAACGTGAACGATTCCTGTCTTGTCTGCTCGAAACTCTAGCTTCCCTGCTTTGAATTCGGCGATCGCTGGCCCCAAATCAAACGTCACCGTTCCCCCTTTGGGAGAAGGCATCAACCCGCGTGGCCCCAACAGTCGTCCCAATTTTGCGACCTGCGGCATCATGTCCGGCGTGGCAATCAGCAAATCAAAGTCCATCATCCCTTTTTGGATGTCTTCGATCAGCTCCTCAGAACCCGCCAAGTCAGCACCCGCAACAGTGGCTTCGTTGACCTTTTCGCCACGTGCAATCACCGCCACTCTGACCGTTTGCCCCGTCCCTTTGGGTAAGGAAACCGTCGTTCTTAACTGCTGGTCGGTGTACTTGGGATCGATGCCGAGACGCAGGTGCGCTTCCGCCGATTCGGGGAACTTTGCGGTTGCAGTCTCTTTGAGAAGGTTGAGCGCCTCAAGTGGCTCGTAAGGCCGCTCCTCGACCTTCTTTTGTAACTCTTGTAGTCGTCGCGATACTTTTCTAGTCATGTCACTCTCCTGGGGTATTGGCGAGAATCTTCTCTCCCCCGTAATGTTTGCGTTGCTTATTCGCTGATTGTGATGCCCATGTTTTTAGCGGTGCCTTCGATGATTTTCATCGCCGCATCAATGTCATTGGCGTTCAGATCAGGCATTTTGGTTTTGGCAATGTCTTCTAACTGGGTGCGGGAGATCGACCCTACTTTTTTACGATTTGGCTCACCCGAACCTGTCTCAATTCCAGCCGCTTTGGCAATTAGCTTGGAGGCAGGAGGCGTTTTGAGAATGAAGGTAAAACTGCGGTCTTCGTAAACTGAGATTTCTACCGGAACCACCATCCCTGCTTGGTCAGCAGTTCTTGCGTTGTATTCCTTGCAGAACATCATGATGTTTACCCCATGTTGACCCAGTGCAGGGCCAATCGGAGGGGCTGGGTTTGCTTTTCCGGCGTTGATTGCCAACTTAATGACCGCCGTGATTTTTTTTGCCATCGATCGTGATCTCTTCGACTCCGAATTAAACTTTCTGAACCTGGTTCACTTCCAATTCCACAGGGGTTTCCCGCCCAAAGATTGAAAGCAGAGCCTTGAGTTTGTTGCGCTCGGCGCTGACTTCGATCACTTCGCCTTCAAAGTCCTTAAACGGCCCTGAGAGAACGACAATCTTGTCACCTGCTGCCATGTCAATTTTTCTGACTGGCTCCTGCTCCTGGGACTGCTTGAAGATGCGTTCAACTTCTGAGTGACCCAGGGGCATTGGTTTAACGTGACCGCGCCCCCGTCCATAACGGCGCTTTTGCTCTGCTCCCACAAAGTTGATCACGTTGGGCGTGTTTTTGATCACCTGCCACACTTCGTCATCCATTAGCATTCTCACCAAAACATAGCCCGGAAAGACTTTTTCTGAGCCTTCTTTGGGTTTGCCGTCTTTTTGAGGTCTGAGGATGGGTGTTTCAGGGATCTGTACGTCCAAAATTCTGTTGGTGACATCTAGCGTCTGAATGCGCTGCTCCAGGTTCGCTTTAACGCGCTTTTCACACCCAGAGGCAACCTGCACCGCATACCAACGAGCTTTTTCCAGCGCCAGATTTTCTTCTGAGTCCTCGGCTGGGTTGCGCTGTGCTAATTCTTGCGATTCGTCTGAAGTAAAAGTCATCCGAACACCTTTATCTGTGCCCACTGAAAGAACTGATCGACCAGGTAGATGAGAGTTGCCGAGAGCGTCACCATTAAAATAACAGCCACTGACTCACTAATCAGCTGTTGACGACTGGGCCAGACTACTTTGTCCAGTTCCTCTTTCGTTTCTTGAACAAAGGAATTTGGGTTAAATCCGGCTTCTTTTGTCTCCGGCAGGGTTGCTTCGTCTTTTTTTGCCACAGTTCTCAAGCGCTCCCGTCTGTCTAATAACGAGTGTGTCCGAATCTACAGTCTAACGAATCTGTAAATTCTTGAAGTTTAAAGTCTGTCACTCAACAACAGAACCTGGCTGATCCAACCCCGCACAGATTCGGAAGCAAGGGTTATTTCAATATTTCATGACCGACATCAAAAATGTCCATCAACTGTTTAACCAATTTGTCTAGCTCAGAGCAATCCAGCGCGCCCTGGAGGACTTGAACCCCCGACATCAGGTTTTGGAGACCTGCGTTCTACCAACTGAACTAAGAGCGCACGAGCCGAACGACTCTGACTTATTGCCTTATCTAGTCTAACAGCTAATGGACAGTTCGCTGTAGCTTTTAGCGATTAGCAGAAAGTGAGTTTATCAAGGGCTAACCGCCAGCCGCTTACAAAGGGCGATCGAAGCGTTGTTTGAGACGAGTTGCCTTACCAGTGCGCTCACGCAAGAAGTAGAGTTTGGCGCGACGGACTTTACCGCGACGTAGCACTTTGATGCTCTCAATCCGAGGAGAGTGGATCAGAAAAACCCGCTCAACCCCAACTCCTTGAAAGACGCGGCGGACGGTGATGTTTTGGCTAATGCCAGTACTGCCCTTGGCAATCACGACTCCTTCGTAGGGCTGGGTACGCTCTTTGTCGCCCTCTCTAATTTTCACGCCCACGCGAACCGTGTCACCGATATGAACGACGGGAAGATCTGACTTTAGCTGCTCCGCTTCGATCGAGCGGATTAGTTCTTGCGCTTTCATAGGACTTCAAAAAACTCACAATTGCTTACTTTAACTTAAAAGATGCCACTTAGTCTAGGAAAAACTTTCTAGAAAATTCAGCCTGTTTGATAGGATTCCTCTCTTTGTAACAATCCTGAATTCCTGCTTAAGTTTACCGCTCAATGCCCCCGGAGAGGATTGAATTCTCTAGAGTACGCAAGTTTACTGAAACTCGAAGACGTTTTTACTCATTACAAAATGACTATGGCTGATCTACCGTCTGTTTTATCTGGCTCCCTGCTCCAGTGGGCGGCTCCTCAATTGGCGCTGCATATCCCGGATGGGTTCCTGAATTTGCCCGTGATGGGGGTGACCTGGGTGATGGCGATCGCTCTGATTGTGGTCTCGCTCCAAAAAGCTCAGGCGGAGTACCAGGAACGAACGGTTCCGCTGATGGGAGTTTGTGCGGCCTTTATTTTTGCTGCACAGATGATTAATTTTCCGATTCCAGGAGGAACTTCGGGACACTTGCTGGGGGGGACTTTGGCAGGCGCTTTGTTGGGGCCGTGGGCAGGTTCGCTGGTGATGGCTTGTGTCTTTATGGTGCAGGGCTTCATCTTTCAAGACGGCGGCATTACGGTGATGGGAGCCAACATTTTCAACATGGGACTGATTGGCACGTTTTTAGGATATTACTTGTTTCGAGGAATTCGACGGGCGATCGGGCAGGACAAACTCGCAGGCATGGTGGCAGGGTCGGCGATCGCGTCCTGGGTCAGTGTGGTAGTGGCCTCGGTCTCAACGGCGCTTCAACTGGCGATTTCTGGCACTGTTCCGCTTCAGGTGGCGATGGTGGCGATGATCGGCTGGCACATTCTGATCGGCATCGGTGAAGCCCTGATTACGGTGGCAACGGTAAGCTTTGTGTGGCGGACTCGACCTGATTTGTTTTACCGTCCACCCCATAGAGCAACGTCGTCAATTCCACGATCGCTCTCGACTCGCTAATCCAAGAATTCTTCACCCCCCAACTCGAACAAACTATGAACACGAACGCAACCAGAACGCGCAATCGAGCCATGATCTTCGCGGGTTTAGGAATCGCTCTACTAATTGCTGTCTTTTTGTCTCCATTCGCCAGTCAAGATCCAGACGGGCTAGACCGGGTATCTGAAGATTTGAAATTTGGCGATAAAGAGGCCGCCGAAAAGCCTGCCGAAAAGCTGCCGTTTTACGAAGTGTTTGATGAATATGCGCTGAGAGGCGTTCCGGAACAGGTGGCCACACCGATCGCGGGTTTGGTCGGCACATTGGCAACCTTTGGACTAGCCTGGGGCATCGGCAAACTGGTCGTTAAAGGCGATTCTGATCGCAGCGATTCACAAACGGATTCACGCATTGATTAGTTAAGAGGATTTGAAGATTAGTTAAGAGGATTTGAATGCTGCTATTGCACATTGGCGCAATTCATCTAGATGTGGACAGTCAGCGAAAAACGCCCTGGCACGCTCTCACGCCCAAAACTCGGATTCTCTGTGTGTTGCTGTTATTACTGGCGATCGTGCTGACTCCGAATGGGCGCTGGTGGACTTGGGCAATTTATGGGAGTGCGGTGGCGATCGCCCTATTGGTCAGTCAAATCACGTTTTCGGTTTTGCTCAAGCGAGTGGCGGTGGAATCAGCCTTTGTTAGTGTCGTTTTGCTGGGCACGTTGTTTCGCGAAGGCGGCACGATCCTCTGGCAGTGGGGATTTCTCAAAATTACAACCACGGGATTGATGATTTTGGGCAGTGTGGTGACAAAAGCGCTGTTATCGTTGCTGCTGTTAAATATTTTGACGCTGACGACTTCGGTGCCTGCGCTGCTTCAAGCCCTTACTGAGTTAAAAACTCCACCGCTTTTGGTTGCCATTCTCGAATCAATGTATCGCTATATCGCAGTGCTGATTGACGAATTTAACGCGATGCGACGGGCGGCCCTATCTCGCAATCTCATGAATAGTCGGCGCTGGCAAAGACTTGTAGTGGGCAACATGATTGGTTCTCTCTTTATCCGCACCTATGAACGAGGAGAGCGGGTGCATCAAGCAATGCTGTCTCGTGGATATGCCGGGTCGCCTCCCCTGAGAGAAATGCCCAAACCGGGACGGCGCGACATTTTGGCTCTAACTTTGACGGCAATGTTGGCTCTAGCAGGCCAGGCTATTTATTTGTTTCTCTAATCTCCGCTTTTAAGGAGTTGGTTCCATGAGTTGAATGAGCAAAACTAAGTTAAGTAAGTTGCTCTGTCGAGTCCAACAGTCTGAGCGGAGGTTCTAAGCGGAGGTTTGGATTGATCGGAGACTAAAGTTTTGGAGATCCCCCCTAGCCCCCTCTAAGAACAAGGGAAAATTAGAGCGGGAGATTTAGAGCAGTTGAAGGCTGTCATATTAGAAAAGTATCTTCCCAAATATTCTCGCCCAAATATTCTCGAAAGTTGATGCCTCAACCCGGATCTACGGTGAGCCAAGAGCGAAAGGGATTAGGCAAAACTTCTATATTGTTTTAGGTAAGCGCGATCGCTCATGCACCACAATCCGATTGTTATCGAAAATCTCAGCTACACCTACCCAGATGGTACACAAGCACTCAGACACGTTAATATCTCCATCCGGCCGACTGAGCGGGTGGCATTAGTGGGGGCAAATGGCTCCGGAAAATCAACACTGCTGCTGCACTTTAATGGTCTGCTGGCTCCCCAAACGGGACAGGTAATTGTCGGTGAACTGGAGATGCGTCCCGAAAACCTTAAGCAGATTCGCAACTTTGTCGGATTGGTATTTCAGAATCCAGATGACCAGCTATTTATGCCAACGGTTTGGGAAGATGTCACCTTTGGCCCGTTAAATCAAGACATTCGCGGCGAAGCGTTGAACCATCGAGCCATCCATGCGCTGCGCTGTGTAGGACTTGATCCTGATCATTACGCTTCTCGCAATGCCAGTGGGTTGTCGGGTGGTGAAAAGAAACGAGTCGCGATGGCGGGCGTGTTGGCCATGCAGCCTCAAGTCTTGGTATTAGACGAACCCTCGGCCCAGCTTGACCCGCGATCGCGCCGTCAGTTAATCGATTTATTAGCGACCCTTCCCTTAACCCAACTGATCGCAACTCATGATTTAGATCTGGCGTTAGAACTGTGCGATCGTACGATCGTTCTCGGTCGAGGAGAAGTCGTTTACGACGGAGAAACTGAGCGAGTTTTGAGCGACCCCGACCTACTAGCCCAACATGCGCTAGAATCGCCTCTCAGCTACAGTCGCCCCTATTGTCAACTCGAACACGCCCCTGAGTCACAGTTATCACATCCTCCTCTATCACATCCTCCTCAAAAGCCTTTCCACCTTCACTAAAAAGCGCAAAGAAACTCAAAATCCAGCCTCGGCGTTGCTGATTGGAGGGATGAATCTGGGGGAAGTGTCCATCTTTTCGCCCCCTAAATCCCCCAAAAATGGGAGACTTTGAACCTTGGGTTTCCTGCCGCTTTGGGGCAATTCATCCTCTGATTCAGCAACGCCCCAGCCTCCAAACTAAAAACAAAGCAAGTCCAATTCTTGTTTCCTCCCTCCTCCCTCTCGCGAAGCGGAACCCCCAAAGGGGGAACAGATCATCGAAGTTCTCCCTCCTTCTCAAGCCCGGTCAATTGCCCAACCTAATCCCACTGCCTCATGTCATTTCTATCCTTCCTGAAACGATATCGTCTGCCAAGTTTTTTGTTTGCTTTGTGCCTGACCGTCATTCTTTTATCAGGTGAGACAGCTTTTTTGCAGTCAGCCAACGCCCTTCCGCCACAAGCTGCGGCCAAATCTTCAGCCATCTCGACGACCGAACAGGTGAAAAAAACGGTTCTCGACAATGGCTTAACTGTCTTAACCAAAGCGGTGCCGACTGCGCCTGTGGTCACAGTTCAAGTCTGGTATCGAGTCGGGTCGCGCAACGAAGCCCCCGGCGTAAACGGTATTGCTCACCAGTTAGAACATTTGATGTTTAAGGGCACCCAAGATCGGCCAATTCAGTTTGGTCGATTGTTTAGCGCGTTGGGGAGCCAGTCAAATGCATTCACCAGCTACGATCAGACCGCTTATTTTGGTACGGTTGAACGCGACAAGTTGCGATCGCTCCTCACCCTTGAAGCCGATCGGATGCAGAGTGCTGTGATTGGCGCTGACCAGCTAACGAGCGAAAAGCGTGTCGTGATTTCAGAACTGCAAGGCTACGAAAATAGTCCCGGTTATCGACTCGATCGCGCCGTGATGAGAGCCGCTTTTCCGGATTCTCCCTATGGCTTAATGGTCGGTGGCACCAAGGCGGATGTGCAGTCTTTCACCGTCGAGCAAGTACGTGATTATTACCGCAATTATTATAGTCCTGACAATGCTGTGCTGATTGTCGTGGGTGACATTCAAACAGATGCAACGCTGAACGCTGTTAAAGAACTGTTTGGTAGAGTTCCGTCATCCAACAAACAACGTCCGACGATTCCAAAAGCAAGCGCACCGAGTACAACAAAATTGGATGGTGTGAAGGCTGCGATCGTGCTTAAAGAACCCGGAAGCGCTTCTCTGTTGCAAGCGGTCTATCCCTTGCCCAATGTTACTCACCCCGATGTTCCAGCATTACACCTATTTGATTTAGTGCTGACTCAAGGACGCAGTTCTCGACTCTATCAAGCCCTCATTGAATCTGGTTTAGCCAGTGACTTTGGAGGCTATCCTGCCAATATGATTTCGGGTGGATGGTATGGCTTATCGGCGACGGCCGCCCCCCAACAGGAACTTGCCAAAATTGATCAAACCATTCAAACGACGCTGGCCGATCTGCGAAATAAACCCATTACTTCCGCAGAACTGACACGGGCAAAAGTGCAATTGCGCTCTTCGGTATTGCTGCGAAATCGAGATATTACGGGTCAGGCAATGCAGTTAGGTGACGATCAGACCACTGCTGGAGATTATCAGTTTACCGATCGCTTCTTGGCTGGGGTCGATCGCGTCACGGTTGCTGATATCCAACGGGTCGCCAAAACCTATTTTGATCCGTCTCGACAAACGTTGGGCTTTTTTGAACCTACTCAATTGGATGCCAAAGCGGGCGGGTCGGTCAACGCAGGTCAAACCGCAGAACAGTTTAATCTCGGCCCACCTGTCGATCCGGCTGAAGTTGCCAAGTACTTGCCGCCTGTCGCGAGATCGAACGATCGTCCCACTCAATCGCTGCCCCAAAAAGTTGTTTTGTCCAATGGTCTAAAACTGCTGCTGTTCAAAGATTCCAGTACGCCGACCATTTCGCTGAGTGGACACATCAATGCCGGGGCGTTGTTTGACTCCACCGACAAAGCAGGTTTATCAAAACTGACGGCTGACAACTTGATCAACGGCACTCAGACGCGAGATGCTTTGACGCTGGCGAAGATTTTGGACGATCGCGGCATCAATTTATCGTTCAACACCAATCGAGAAGGCGTTTCGGTAGCGGCGACTGCGCTTTCAGAAAATTTACCCGTCCTCGTTCAAACGATCGCGGATGTGATGCAAAATGCTGCCTTCCCAGAGCGCGAACTCGAACTGAGTCGGCAACGCGCCCTGACAGCGCTCAAAGTACAGATGGATAGCCCTGCCTATGTAGCGCGGCGGATCTTCCAGCAGGCGATTTACCCTTCCAATCACCCGTTTCACAGCTTCCCCACGAGCCGGAGTTTGCAGGGAATTCAGCGATCGGACGTGCTGACCTTCTACAAAACGCACTACCGCCCAGACAATACGACGCTGGCGATCGTGGGTGACTTTGACCCCGCTGAGGTGAAAGCCTTGATCGAAAAAGAACTCGGCACCTGGAAGGCTAGTGGCAAACCTCCGGCCGTAACCTTTCCGTCTGTCTCGCTGCCTGCCAACGTGCTACGTGAAGATCAGGTGATTCCCGGCAAAACGCAGTCCGTAACCTTTCTCGGCTACGCGGGAATTGATCGCAAAGATCCCAAGTTCTACAGTGCTGCCGTGATGAATCAAATTCTCGGTGGCGACACCCTTTCTAGCCGATTAGGAACTGAAATTCGCGATCGTCAGGGACTCACCTACGGCATCTACAGCTACTTTCAAGCAGGCGTACATCAGGGCCCCTTCCTGGTTTCCATGCAAACTGCTCCCGAAGATGCTAACAAAGCGATCGCCAGCACCCTCAAGGTTTTGGAACAGATTCGCAATCAAGGTGTCAGTACGAGCGAAGTCTTAAATGCCCAGCGATCGCTCACCAGCAGTTACCCGGTTGAATTGGCCAATCCAAACAATCTGGCAGACGTGATCTTGATGAACGAAGTGTATGGACTCAACCCCACCGAACTGCGTCAATATCCTAATCAGATCGAAGGAGTCACCCAGGCACAGGTCAGCGAAACCATTCAAGAACTCCTGCATCCCTCTCAGATCGTTGTCGTTACTGCGGGAGGCAAGAGCGCTCCGTAATGCCCCTCTTTCCAACGCCCGTTGACCTAAATTAAGCTACCTTAGAGATTGATTAAGCTTCAAATTAAGTCCCGTCTACTCGCTGAACTACCTGCCCACCTCATGAACATTCTCAGTAATTTAATTCCTCAGTCCACGCCCAAAAAGCGCAAAGGTGTCGAGATCAAATCTCAGCGCGAAATCGAAATCATGCGGCAGGCATCGGCGATCGTAGCCACGGTGCTTAAAGAAATTTCAGAAATGGTTGAGCCAGGAATGACGACGGCCGACCTGGATGCCCACGCCGAAAAGCGCATTCGTGAAATGGGCGCAACTCCCAGCTTCAAAGGCTATCACGGCTTTCCCGCCTCGATTTGTTCCAGCATCAATCACGAAGTGGTTCACGGCATTCCTAACCGCAAGAAAGTAATTCGCGCTGGCGACGTGCTCAAAGTTGACACAGGTGCTTTTTTTGAAGGATTTCACGGCGATTCCTGTATCACGATCGCCGTTCAACAAGTGACTCCTGACGCTGCAAAACTAATCCACGTTGCCGAACAAGCCCTCTACACAGGCATTGAGCAAGTGAAAGCGGGAGCCTTTTTACTCGACTTAGCGGGTGCTATCCAAGATTATGTCGAAGCAAACGGGTTCAAAGTCGTCGAAGACTTCACAGGTCACGGGGT
Organism: Phormidesmis sp. 146-12; assembly: GCF_052939495.1. Lineage (NCBI taxonomy): Bacteria > Bacillati > Cyanobacteriota > Cyanophyceae > Leptolyngbyales > Leptolyngbyaceae > Phormidesmis > Phormidesmis sp. 146-12. The sequence goes on from NZ_JBJPHS010000068.1 coordinate 25,074, forward strand.
CGGACGCAATCTGCACGAAGAACCCTCTGTCTTCAACTTTCGCACTCACCAGATGCCCAACGTAAAGCTAAGGGCAGGAATGACGCTCGCGATCGAACCCATCATCAACGCAGGCTCCAAAAATACGAGAATTCTCCCCGATCGATGGACAGCCGTCACCGTAGACAACGCCCTCTCTGCCCAGTTTGAACACACCGTTCTCGTCACAGAAACCGGATACGAAATCTTGACAGATCGCACCAAAGTTTAAGCACTACTCTACGAGTGTTGTAATCCAACCAGATTCTTTTTGCGGCTGGGCCACTCGCCAGGTTTTGCCCTCCAATTGTCGCTGCAAATAAACCTCAAACGGATTGTCTTTTTGAGCAACTTTGCGATCGCGCAGCTTTAGCGTGAAATCGTAGGTGCCCTCAATGCGATAGGCGGTCAGGTTTTGAATCGTCAGCGGCGATCGAGTCTTGATCTGAATGCGATCGACCTCTACTTTGGGCGGGTCTAAGCGCAACTGCTGACTGATTTCCTGCTGAGTTTGAGAGACCTGCATGGCGATCGCCTTTCTCACCAAGCTAGTATTCGGCAGTCCACTCGCCCCACAAGCCGTTAGCAAGCCTGTTAAAACTATCGCCAAAATAACTCGGAGTGGACTGTTGCGGGTAACTCGAAGCGACCCCTCGCGGGTAACTCGAAGAGATCGACTCACGTTACTTTCCATCTGTGCCGATCCATCTGTGCTGATCCATCAATGCTGATCCAGTTGTCTTCTCAGATTAGCAGCGATAGCATGAGTCCTGAAAGAATCAGAGGGCAGGATGTACAAAAAATCGTTTGGATTGAGCGAATCGCTTTATCAGTATGTGGTTGCCAATTCTCTGCGAGAGCCTGAAATTCTCACTCAGTTGCGCGACGAAACGGCAAACCATCCCCAGGCGAGAATGCAAATTTCTCCAGAACAGGGGCAGCTAATGGCGCTCTTGATCCAATTAATGGGAGCCAAAAAAGTTTTAGAAATCGGCGTGTTTACGGGCTACAGTTCAACCTGCATCGCTCTGGCACTCCCCGCAGACGGCAAGCTGATCGCCTGTGATGTTAGCGAAGACTATACGGCGATCGCGCGTCGCTATTGGCAAGCCGCCGGAGTCGCTCAAAAAATCACGCTGCATCTGGCCCCCGCCCTCGAAACTTTGGATCAGCTACTTGCTCAAGGAGAGACAGACTTTGATTTTGCCTTCATCGACGCGGACAAAGGCAACTACGCTGACTACTACGATCGCGCCCTACAGCTAATTCGCCCCGGTGGACTAATTGCGATCGACAACGTTCTCTGGTCAGGGCGAGTTGCCGACCCGACCGATCAAGACAAGATTACCAAGACGATTCGGGCTTTCAATCAAAAAGTGGCCCAGGACGATCGCGTCACGATTAGTTTGTTGCCAATTGCCGACGGAGTAACGCTGGCTCTCAAAAAATCTGTCTAGCAGTCGCCAGAGTTAGAAGAGTAGAAAACACTAGAAAACACTGAAAGTCAGACCCAACAGACCTTTAAACTCATCTCTCCTCGCGAAGCAGATTACCCCCAAAGGGGGAACAGATCATCGAAGTTCTCCCTCATCCCTTTAAGAACGCCGTCGCCCTTGCAGCTTTTGCCGCTTTGTAGCCATCCAAAAACTGCTCAAACTCAGGCGAAAACAAATCTATCTGTGTCGATGAAACAACGTCTCGTTGCTGTTCCCAACCTTTGTCTAGAGCGGTACGAGTGATGGCATCCATTCCCAAAAAAGCAAGCGATCTACCCGCAGCGCAAGCCTGTCGCATTCCTGCCAGCAGGGTAGCCACCCCCTGATCGTCGATCGCCTCCACCCACAGCAAATCCACCACCACCGAAGTGGACTGAGCGATCGCCCGTGCCAGCGTTGTCCGAAAGGTAGCTCCCCCAATCCCCGTCAACCGACCACAGGGTTGCAGCACGACTGTATCGATTGCGTCCTCTGGTTGGGCGTTTAGCGTCGAAGTCCTGTGATCTCCAGCAGTAGTGTTCATTCAAGTCTTTGATCGGTTGACAAGAGGGGTTCTCAGACAGTAGAGGCGCGATCGCTGCGAGGCATAACCTCGCAATTTTCTCTAGCGTGGGCTAGCTCCTTCCGAAAGATTAAGGAGAAAAGGACTGAATGGGTGTGTCTTAAATCACCGCGTCTAATTGTGAGCCGATTAAAAAACTCACCCCAATGTACCGTGAGATCAGACAGTATTTTTTGAAGAAGTCATGAAGAGAAAGGAGCTTGCTTTCATCAAAAAAATAAATTGGCTCACTCACCAAAGCTCAAAGCCATCGTTGTAAAAGTTACAGATCGGCGAACCTTTGTAGAAACGGCGATCGCGCCTGCCAAATTCTGCTGACTCACAAAAAAGCGACCCCATGACTTGAGTAACGTTTGCTAATGTGATTAGAATAGCCAGAATACCCAAAATCTAAATTTTCTAACCCCTCGTAAAATCAACTTTCACAGGCTGCTAACTATCCACCTTCAGAATTTCATCAGGTTACTCCCGTGACACCTCAGACAGAACAGTCCGTTCTTTCACAATCCTCTGCATCTACAGAACCCAGCCTGACTCCGCTCAATCGCCAGATGATCGTTATTCTGGACTTTGGCTCCCAATATTCAGAACTCATTGCCCGGCGAATTCGCGAAACTCAGGTTTACTCTGAGGTGCTGTCGTACCGTACCACCGCCGAACAACTGCGCCAACTCAACCCCAAGGGCATCATTCTGTCAGGCGGCCCTAGCTCGGTGTATGATCCCGGCGCTCCCCACTCCGATCCAGAAATCTGGCAGCTAGGAATTCCTGTCCTCGGTGTCTGCTATGGAATGCAGCTAATGGTGCAGCAGCTAGGCGGCGAAGTCGAACGCTCCGATCGCGGCGAATATGGCAAAGCCAGCCTGACGATCGACGACCCGACTGATCTGCTGACCAACGTTGAAGACAACACCACCATGTGGATGAGTCATGGCGATTCGGTATCGAGCCTGCCTGATGGCTTTGAGCTATTGGCCCATACCGCTAACACGCCCTGTGCAGCGATCGCGCATCATGACCACAAACTTTATGGTGTGCAGTTCCATCCCGAAGTGGTGCATTCTCAAGGCGGACAGGCACTGATTCGCAATTTTGTCTACCACATCTGTGAGTGCGAACCCACCTGGACAACCGCCGCTTTTGTCGAAGAAGCGATTCGTGAAATCCGGGCAAAGGTGGGCGACAAGCGAGTGCTGCTGGCCCTTTCGGGAGGCGTTGATTCTTCGACGCTGGCATTTTTGCTGCATCGAGCGATCGGCGATCAGCTTACCTGCATGTTCATCGATCAGGGGTTTATGCGAAAGCTAGAACCCGAACGGTTGGTGAAGTTGTTTAAGGAGCAGTTTCATATCAATGTTCAGTATGTCAATGCTCGCGATCGCTTTTTAGAAGCTGTCAAAGGAGTCACTGATCCCGAAGAAAAACGCAAGCGCATTGGTCACGAATTTATCGGCGTGTTTGAGTCAGAATCCAAGCGGCTTGGCCCATTCGATTATCTAGCTCAAGGCACCCTTTATCCAGACGTGATCGAGTCGGCAGACACAAATGTTGACCCCCAAACGGGTGAGCGAGTCGCTGTCAAGATCAAGAGCCATCACAACGTCGGCGGATTGCCCAAAGACCTACGATTCAAACTGGTGGAGCCGCTTCGCAAACTGTTTAAAGATGAAGTTCGCAAAGTGGGACGATCGATTGGTCTTCCCGAAGAAATCGTCAGCCGTCAACCGTTTCCTGGCCCAGGGTTAGCGATCCGCATTTTGGGCGAAGTCACTGACGATCGATTAGACATTCTCCGAGACGCGGATCTGATTGTCCGGCAAGAGATTAACCGGGCGGGAATGTATCACGAACTATGGCAAGCCTTTGCTGTTTTGTTGCCGATTCGCAGTGTGGGCGTGATGGGCGATCAGCGAACCTATGCTTACCCGATCGTGTTGCGGTTTGTCGCCAGCGAAGACGGCATGACTGCGGACTGGGCGAGAGTTCCCTACGATTTGCTAGAAACCATCTCCAATCGCATCGTCAATGAGGTGCGCGGGGTAAATCGAGTTGTCTATGACATTACATCGAAACCACCGGGGACGATCGAGTGGGAGTAGTTTTGCTTTATAAAAAGGGATGAGGGAGAACTTCGATGATCTGTTCCCCCTTTGGGAGTAATCTGCTTTGAGAGGAGGGATGAGGGATGATTTAAGCGTCTTTCGTCCCTTTATCTTGTGGAAAACTTGCGGAATTCTGTGGAAAACCACGTTTTGTTGTGGAAAACGTGGAGAGTTGGCGGGTTCGTTTAGTCAAATGGGTGTGGTCAATTGGGCAGAACCTTACGGCTGAAAGTCCGCTAAACTAGGAACTCTTGTGCGTTCTGGTCTGCCAGACTAGACGACTCCAAGATTCTTCGGCAAACGACCCATTCGCGAGAAAATTCTGTGGAAACCAACGCAAAGCGGCTTTCTCAAGCTTCTCAGGGGCACCCTGCTCAACCTAAAAGTCTGTCGGCAGATTGGTCGATCGACCAGCTTCCTGGACTTAGCGCCGACGATCAGACTCGCTTGGCAGCTTGCGGCATTCATACCACGCTCGAATTGTTAAAAAAGGGCAAAACTCTCGAACAGCGAACCCTCCTTTCCAGCCAGCTACAAATTCATATCAAACACATCAACAAATGGGTCGCGTTGGCAGACTTAGCCAGAATTCCTAACGTGGGCTGTCAATATTGTGGTCTTTTGCTCCATTCGGGGGTCGCCTCTCCGGATCATCTGCTGCAAATGTCACCCGATCGCCTACATCGACAAATGTTGAGGCTACAAGTCACCAACCTTCAGCGGCGCGATCTGTGTCCGACCTTTGCCGACGTTGAGCAGTGGAGCCAGCAGGCCCGTTTACTGAGTCATCAGGGAAAATGAGCGGTATGAAGGCGATCGATTGATAGCCCTTTTCCCCTAACGATTTGTCTCAGTTGGGTATCTCAAAGCCCCGACTAGGGAACCTTGAGTTAATCTGGATACCAAAACATCCCTTTGATCCCCTCTGGGTCAGACATAAACCCCAAATTTCGGTAGAAGTTCACCACATGCGGGTCAGCAAACAAAGTAATGTTGCTAATATCTTCGCTCCGTAGCTTCTTGATCATAAATTTCATCAGCGCTTTGCCCATCCCTTTCCCCTGGAAGTCAGGATGAACCACAACGTCCCAGATGGTAGCGTTGAAAGCGTGGTCGGAGGTGGCGCGGGAAAACCCAATCAATCGCCGTTGAACGCCCCGTTGCTCCCACATGGAGACAACCAAGAAGCTGTGCTGAATCGCTTTTTTCACCTTTCGCAAGGGACGGCGAGACCAGCCCACCGCATCACACAGTTCTTCTAGCTCGTACAGGTCGATTTCCCGTTCGGTGCTGAAAAATATGCGATTGGCGCGATCGTCGGCACCATCAGCAACGTATCTTTCTAATGGGGCTGCCTTGGCGGCAGAGGGGGCATCAGAACCACTGAATAAGCTTTTCCAAAAACCCATGCAAACGTGGTGGAGGTAGTAAAGGTGAAATCAGTATAGCGAGTATCTCTCTCAGATTCTCTCGCATCTTCATTCTCTCAGGCATTCGCCCAGGTAGCAAATGGACTCAGCGCCCAATTTATTAACTAGTTATCAACTAAGAAGATATTATCAATATCAAATTTGTAGTCGAAAAACTTAAGTAGCTTCTGCGATCGACGACCCTAATCGTCTCATTCATAACTTCATTTTACGAGAAAGTCCCCTCTTCACGCATATGGCCCTGGGTTTAAAACCAACGACGTTAGAACTGTTAAAGCGCTTCAACCGGGCGTTTCCTCAGTTTTATGAGCAATTTGTCAGTAGCGAAATTCAGCTTCAAAATCTCAGGCTGGCCTACCAGCTTTACAAAACTCGACAGGCAGTGATTGAGTTAAAGGCGGAAGGAAGCAAGAGTGCGCTGCATTTTGCTTACCGAAATCAGTCTTTTTTGTTAAGCGATATTTTTGGCGTTCTGGCGGCCTATGGTCTGACGATTCATAGTCTCAGCTTATATGGGCAAATTTACCCGCCGATGCTGGTGTTTATCAAGCTGATTGTGTCTCGCAGCGGCAAGGCGCTAACAGACAAGACCGCAGAAAATGTCTGTCGGGCGGTTCGAGAGGCGCTGGCGGGACGGTTTGAAGTTGAGGAAATGTTGGCGGTCGAATTCAATCTAGATGCGGGCTTAGAGCAGGTTGAGACTGAATTTTACGTTGATCCCGTTTTCCATCTGCCCGCCTTGTTGATCGAAGCGGATAACCAGCCAGGTTTATTCTACAAAGTAATGTACGCCATCTGGCAAGAAGATCTGCTGGTGGTGAATGCCAATTTGCTGGTGTGGCGCGGGCGGACGCGACTGATTCTCTATCTATTAGGCCCCAACGAGAGTCTGATCCCAGAGTATCTGGGGCAAAAAATTGCTGAAGGCGTGAAGCAGAGACTTCTGGGACGCAGATTTTAGGGAATTTCTGTGATTTTGGCTGGCGATTCCAATCAGCGCTTACAAAAATGAAGTCTACCTTCGACCATCAGGAAAGCGGTTTAACCTGCGGCAGATTTTGTTCCGATCGTCACGATTCGTCAGGTTCATCTTTTTGAGAGTGCCTTCTTCATCCCTCAGCCAAGTTTTAAAGCTCAAAACTTTTTGAGATCGCCTTCACGGTAGGATGGAAACATGTCTACCATTTCTGTTTTGGGAGTGCTTCATCGCTATGACTTGACGGCTCCCACCGATTCGCGTGAAGTTTTGGTTTTTGTCCACGGCTGGCTTTTGAGTCGTCATTATTGGCAACCGCTGACTCAGAAACTGGCGATCGACTATCAATGTCTCACCTACGATTTGCGCGGTTTTGGAGAATCTCAGCCGGGTCGATCGCTCGATTGGGAGCATTCGACAGCGCTCTATAGCCTTCAAGCCTACGCGAGGGATTTGGGACTGTTACTAGAAGCGCTCAATCTTTCTAACGTTTGGCTAGTGGGTCATTCGCTGGGTGGCAGTATCGCGCTATGGGCGGCGGATCAGATGAGCGATCGAGTCAGCGGTGTGATCTGTGTGAATGCGGGAGGCGGCATCTACCTCAAAGAAGAGTTTGAGCGGTTTCGCAACGCTGGGAAGCAAATTGTCAAGATGCGGCCGCGCTGGCTGAGTCGGATGCCCTTGATCGATCGGTTGTTTGTGCGGGCGAGTGTGGTCAAGGCTATCGATCGCCATTGGGCAAAACAGCGCTTGATCGATTTTGTGGTGGCTGACTCGGAGGCGGCTTTGGGGACGCTGTTAGATTCTACGACGGAGGCAGAAGTGCATTCTCTTCCTCAAGTGGTGGCTCGACTTCGGCAGCCTGTCTACTTCATTGCGGGGTCAAAAGATCCGATCATGGAGCCAAAATATGTCCGGCATCTAGCCAGCTTTCATGCTCTCTTTGGGGACTGCGGAGAAAACGTGTTTGAGATTGCTGACTGCGGACATTTGGCGATGGTGGAGCAGACAGAAGCCGTTGCCCTACAAATTAGGGCGATCGTTCAGGGGAGCCAAGTTCACGAGATCTAGTAGACCGCAGGTTCGATGAGGTTTCTTGCTGCGTTGTTCAGCGCTTCTGCCCCCCAAACCCCCCAATTTTGGGGGACTTTAAGACAAGGTTTTGCTTTAAAGTTTCTCACGGGTAGGGGATTTGGGGAGCGTTTTTAGACTCGTAATCTTTGTAGAGGATAAGCGAGATTATTGAGTAACGATCGCTTCTCGCTCTCTTTTTTGCATGGTTAGATAGACTTCGGCAAGCCCGATCGCGCTGACTCCACTCATCAGACTCATCAGAGCGCCGACTTCATGAAAGAAATGTAGGTTAGCTGCAATGATCATCGTCATCAGAATGTAGCTAGAGGCGACAGATGCATGGCTCCATCCTGCTTGCTGCAATCTTTGGTAAATGTGAGTTCGGTGAGGCTTAAAGATATTTTCGCGTCGTTGTAAGCGGCGAACTAGCGTGTAGATCGCATCCGCTACTAGAGGCAACGTAATCGCCAACGCTGACCAGGATTGAACGGCATTGTGCGACTGATCAAGTAGCCCGATCGCCACCGTCGCCCCCAAAACCGTACTACCGACATCTCCCATAAAAATCTTGGCGGGTGACCAGTTCCACCACAAAAATCCTAGTAGGGCAACTAGCAGGAGTAGCAGAATCGGCTGATTGAGTTCGATAGCCAAAAAGCCAAGCTGTACAACAGTGACACCCGCTACTAGACCATCTAAGCCATCCATAAAGTTGTAGAAGTTGATCAATGCCGTCATCCCAATTATGGTGAGGACTACTGCAACGATGGTTCCGGCTAGTCCTAATGGAGTCAGCCACGGTTGAGGAAATGCGCCAAACCAAAATACAGCAATGCTGGCGGACATTAACTGAACTAAGTAACGAATCGCAGAAGGCACACTGTAGCGATCGTCAACAATTCCGACGATCGCCAAGGGCAACAACACAGACCAGATATGTAGCGCATCCGTCGGCTTTAGAATTGAATGCTCTGAATTGGTAAGAAAAGGCAATGCTGCACTCGTCAGCGCAAACGCAATTACGAATCCTAATCCACCCCCGCGAGGAGTCGGTTTTGTATGAGAACTGCGATCGTTGGGCACATCCAACAAATAAGAACTCAGATAGTTACGGATAAGCGCAACCAGCAGAAAACTAAGCAATCCACTGGCAATGAGAAAGCTAGGAAAAGTATGTGTCATGAGCGGTTCAAGCAAACATTGCTATAGGTGAGAACTCGATCGCAGATACTCGTCAGCCGTCGCTTTTAAGCCTTGTTGCAAACTAAAAGGCGGCTGCCAGTTCAACGTATGGCCAAGCTTGCTGCTGTCTACTGTGAGAGAGCCGAGCAGACGAGCGATCGCCGCAGACTTTCCCGTAATTTGTCCCAAACGTTTTAGTACTTCTGGCGACACAGGCAACAAGCGGGCAGGACACCCCAACGCAATTGCTAGATGCTGAATTAAATCAGGCGTAGAGACATCCACGCCATCACTGACTAGAAAGGTTTGCCCACTGGCGGCCGGGTGAGCGGCACAGGTCAAAATGGCATCCACCAGATTGCCGACATACACCAGACTACGAGCATTCTCAACTCGACCAAATGGCAACGGCACACCCTGCTTAACTAACTTCATGAGTTGCTGAAAATTAGCCTTCACGCCCGCCCCATAGACCAGTGGCGGTCTGAGAATGACCACTTCTAATCCAGTTTCGGCGGCGACATGCTCAAGGGCAGACTCTGCTTCCCATTTGCTAATTCCATAGGGATCTTGAGGGTTGGGCTGACTGGATGCCGAATAGGTTTTAGCATCTGGAGTAGGACAAGTTACTTGCCCTTCGCCATTGACCTTAATCGAACTGAGATAAACAAATCGACGCACTCCCGATCGAGCAGCGGCGATCGCCAATTCTCTAGTCGCTTCAGTATTGACAGCCCGAAACGCAGCTAAAGGATCGCTCACCTTGTCTCGCATGACATGCACACGAGCCGCTAAATGAACAATGCAATCGACTTGAGACAACACCTCAGAACGAGTTGCAAGATCCGTCAGAGACTCTACAACAACGGGTTTGACTTCACTGGGCAATGTGTGATCGAGCGAGCGTACCACGCCAAAAAACTGAGTATCTGAGTGGGGCGATCGACACAGCGCTGACCCTACAAAGCCAGTTGCGCCTGTTACCAAAATTTTCATGTCGGGCGTTGAATGAGTTGAAAAACCTTCGTGAAATATTTGGAAAACACCCGGACTAAGTTAGTACGAATCTGATTTTCGGCACACCCTCTAACAATCTCTCGATTGAGCACCCAATTACTCTTCAAACTCGTCGTACTCACCCCTCCCACGCGCATTTTGACCATGACTTGGGGAATGTAGCTGTAAGAGAGTTTGTGCTTTGCCAAAAAGCGAGTTAGCAGTTCATAGTCTGAGGCAATCTTGTAGTCGGTTTTGAACAGTCCATAGCGCTCATAAGCCCATCGTTTAACAAAGAAAGTTGGGTGAGCGGGCATCCATCCATCTGCAAACTTTTTGGGATGAAATTTTGCTGAACTGTAGTAGCGAACGACTTTATTCAAATCATCCGGTTTAACAAAAACAAGATCTCCAAAGACTGAATCTGCTTGAGTTTGCTCAAACTGTTTAACAACGGTAGAAATAATGTTGGTATCTGCGTAGAAATCATCTGAGTTGAGAATGCCGATGATTTCGCCTGATGCAAGCTTAATGCCCTTGTTCATGGCATCGTAAATGCCGCGATCGGGTTCAGAAATAAACTGAGCGATCTGATGGCGATACGATTGGAGTACTGCAACAGTGCCGTCTGTCGAAGCTCCGTCAATAATAATATGTTCGATGTCTGGATAGTCTTGCGATAACACAGACTTTACTGTATCTTCAATTGTTTTGCGCCCGTTGTAGACAACGGTAATGATAGAGACTTTCATCACGATCCCATATACAACAAGTAGTGTAAAAATCCGGGCAATATTGAATTGATCTCTGAAGCATAGAGATTTTCCTCACGCTGGATCTCTCTCAAAACGTGAGGAAATCAGAACGCTGACTCTTTTTGCTTTAATAGATCAACTACGCCCTAGATCAACTCAGCAGACCAACTCAGCAACCCTGGCACCTATGTCCATCAGAACTAATTTCAGTCGATCGCAACTCAACATTTTTAGTCGGTGACTCGCTTTAAGATCCGCCTAGCAATCTCCAACTCAGTCTGTGATCGAGAATGCTTTAAACAATCGAGGTTTGACGATCCACACAGTTGCGTCAATTTGCGATTTGCAGGGTCAGGTTTAAGCCGATACTTTAGAGCTTTGGCGGATAAATTCGATCGTTTTCTGCCACCAGCTATCTTGGGGATTGAGAGCAGTGCTGGCTGGACGACTAAATCCATTCCAGTCCCACAAAATCGCCCCCTGTGCCCCTGTCGATCGCACCGTTTGTAATTGCTTAAGCCAAAAATCTCCCGGTATGTAGGAGTAGGCCAGCAGTCGATTACTCATGTGATACCGAGGCCATAGGAAGGGCAGCACAGGCTTACCAAACCGTTGAGCTTCCGCAATGTTTGCGCGGGCGTAGGCTGCCCAAGCATCTTGATCGGTGTAAAAGGTGTAGAGAGAAGGTGCAATAAAATCGACTTTTGCCGTTAAAGGTCTTAGAAATTCATTAGCTGCTCGCCATTTAGTTGATCGATTGGCATCTTTAGCTAAAGGAACCCAATAATCTCGAATAGGCGGAAACCCATAAACTCCAATCTTTAAGGAGGGGCGCTCGCTTTTCATCCAATCAATGACCTGGATGATTTTTTGCATGGTTTTCTGCACGTCTGCTGTAGAGGCCGTGCGAATATCAAAGGGCCAATGCTCAATGTTAACTACAAAGTAGCGATTCCCTTGTTGAACTGCGGTGCGAGCTAATTGCCGACAAGCGGCCTCGTCCGGAGATGACCGGTCTTTGTAGTTTCGCCAAAAGCCTAAGTGGGTTACCCAAATTTTCTCCATGCCGATCGACGGCTTATTAGGATACAACAGTGAATCAAACACCTTGAACGAGGAAGTTGAGACTGTTTGGACAGGTTGCGGTTGAGCAGGATTAGTTGTCTTGTAGAAATAAGAATGCCAGAAACCAAGGTTTAGCAACAAAGGCAGTAGAAATCCAGCGCTAAACAGGATGAACCAGAACGCTTTATGGCGTAGGAAGCGAAACCTCATAATGTGCACTCTATTCCCAGAAGTTAGTGACATTCAGTAAACTTTAAGTGACTTATAGTTGCTACATTTTGATCAATGACGAGTGAGCCTCGATCATCAAGCAGTTGGAATTAAAATAACGTGAATTCGATAGAGTTTTTCCGCTCTGTTACTCAGCACTTCAGCCCCCCAACCCCCCAATTCTGGGGGACTTTTGGACAAGATCTCTCGTTCAAAGTCCCCCAATTTTGGGGGATTTAGGGGGCTGAAGCCGATTGAAACGAAGC
>NZ_JBJPHS010000069.1:0-36907 GCF_052939495.1 Phormidesmis sp. 146-12
TTCCGGTTTCATTCATAAGTTGTCCGTTCTGGACAGGTTATGGGTAAAGTCACAACAAAAGTAGCATGTAGTTGTGTAAGATATTTATCTAATATCTATGTCTGACTAAAATCTGACTAACTTACGATAAGCCCCCAAACCTGACCTTTTATGGCTCGCCGAGCGAATAAAAATGCCTAAAATGCGCGGTTTTATCTGTTGAGGAAGCGCGGCAGCTACACGGCGTGGAAGGAGATGGTTGCTGGGATGACCTGAAGTGCCACAAGCGGCGATCGCACTATCGACATCGCAGTGAGCGAAACTTCAAGCGCGTTATTTCTCGCCAACTTCAGCAGGAGGCAGATATACCAGAGACCCTTAAACTCACGCCGGAATCATCAGCGTCAGAGTATTTTCCGCTCCTGATTCTTTACGTTGATCATCCGCCTCGCTGTAAAGAAGGTGCCTTACTTCACGCAATGGGTGCGGAACTGTGGCTGGGTACGGAGCAACAAGCCAAAATCGAGCCTGTTCACTGCCTCGCCTTGTCCCAGGAGCAAGTTGGCAGATTGACTCAGCAGATCCTACAGAAATTTTCTGAATATTGTAATAGTGGCGAAAAATTTACCGTTTTCTCAGAGATTATCTATCGCGATATGCAGCACTGCCCTATTCGTCCCTGCCCGCTTCATGCTTAGTTGTTCTGCTTACCTTGTGGTCTGTCGCCGTGAGAAGCCAGTTCAGTTGCTGAGGGATCCGATTGGTTCAAAAGTGATTGCTGTGCTTATGTAAAAGTTCAACGGTTTAGCTTCCTAATCTTGGAAGAAGTTAGATGGCGCGGTAACGCACCCTGCCGCCACCAGTTGCTTGAACTGATTGAGGAGATCAGCCTGACGCAACAGACGAGGGACATATTTGGGACGTCGCTCGAAGTCGGATCCCCAGTCCTTAATCGTGGACGGGCTAAGTCCTGTTACTTCTGCAAGAGCGTTGATGCATGTTTTCCGATACCCTTTCCCCTCGATCGCGGGAACCCATCGTCGGCAGTACTCAATCGGCTCTAAGGGCATCCTTTGAAGACCATCAATGGGATGCTCGTTTGGTTTAGAGCGAATTTTAGTAACTTCATTAGGTTTAGGCAAGGTAAAATGGGCTGTTGATCCCTCGACAGCAAACTTAGGGTTCAGCTTACCCAAATTACCAAGCGCAAGCTTTTAGTCACAGATCACGACTAAATTATTCGGAAAAAAGATCCTCATCCAGAATAATCTGTTTCACCTGGTTTAGCTTGTTAGCCATCTTTAGCATGTGCAAAACGTATTTAGGACGCTTCTCGAATGAAGCCCCCCAGTTATTGATCGTTCTCTCACTCAATCCTGTCGCTTGGGCTAGGGCAGCGATACAAGCTTTCCTATATCCCCATTGATCGGGGGACACTTGAACCCATCGTCTACAGTACTCCATCGGCTCCAAACAATCACTCCTCAGTACATTGATCCAATATTCAGCATGATGGAACTGCTGTCTATTCGCCTGCCAATGGGACTGGAGAAGCAATAGTCATGATTCGTGACTAAAACGGTGATAAGGGCAAGAGATCAGGCAAGTGCTCGTAACCCACGATCAGAATCCTCTAAATTCTGTTGTTTTGCTGGTTTAATTCATTTATCCTGCTTAAAGGTTGGTAGCTACGTACTATCTGTGGGACGACTCATCCTCTAGAAAATAATGCGCCCTATTTGTTCTCTTTAAAATTTCATGCTTTCTCTTTACTCTCAACTCACCGCTTATCAACAGATGCGCCGGGAACATCGCACTCAAATGAGCGATCGCCTCTCTCAGCTTTACCAGGAGATTCAGGATCAACTTGAGGTATTGCAACAGCAGGAGGAACTTGCAATAAAAGCCGAAGAGGAAGCCCTCAGACAATTTCGCGCATTTATTGGGGCAGATGCTCGATGTTTACTGTCCGCGCCTGAATTGGCGGCTTATGCCAAAAGCATCTCGGTCGAAAGCTTCTGCAAACAGCCTAATTCCCCTTATTCAATTCACTTTGATCTAGATCCTGGTAGGTGGCTGCTGCGAAGTCTTCCCGCTCCTATCCAAATTTTGGAATATACCCTTGGTTGGGAGGATGTTGACGATGAGAACAAGGAGTTTCCCAAAACTTACTGGTTGTACTGGCTATCAGTGAAAATCGGCTGCTACCAGCAGAGGTTTTACATCCCTACCGCCGATGAGATTCCAGATATTCCTGCGTCTTATCGATCTCTACCGTTGATTGCTCAATATTATGATTGCTGTCGCAAGCTCAAGTTGGATGCAAAGGCGTTGCAGATTGATGAATCCCAAGTTGGGCGTGTAACTCAGGAATTGAGTTGCCTGATTGTAGCAGTAGGGAGTCTATTCGCCCGAGATCGCCAGACTGAGCATTTTTGTTACCCTCGTCCGCAGTAGGGGTGGTGATGCTCAACCAAACTGCCTGTTCTTTTGAGGAATTTGTCCAGAAGCATCCTCAGCTTTATCATAAGCTCTGCTACTGGGCGAGTTGGCGAGATTTGGATGACCCGGCAGCCCAAGTACAAAAATACCTCACTGAACTGGTATTGGAGGCAAAGTCCGACCGAGACAACAGTGTTCTAGTGAAGAAGTGGGCACAGGTTCTGTCTCTCCAGGAACGGAATGGACTGGCACAGCTTAGCCCAATTAAGATCAAGGATTACCCGAATGCCGCCCAGTGGTACAAACTACAGCAGGGTGAGTACAGTGTCCTGAATGAGCCTGTGCTTGGTGAGATTTGTTATTCAGGTAAACAGGCAGCAGTCCTCACTCGCAATCGCTACGACTGCTTAATTCTCAATACCGATCGCCTACTGATTGTCGATGTTGATATCGGTGTGCCGAGGGGGAGAGATACAAGAGATTGTCCTAGTAGTTGTCAGATGGCGATCAGCCAGCAACAGGCGATCGCAGCTTTGGAAGCACTGGTTGAACAGTTTCCCCAACTCGGCTTCAGAGTTTATCGAACGCGCAATGGATTGCGGTATTTTTGCACAACTCACGAATTCCACCCACTGGAACCTAAGTCGCAGCGATTGATGAAAAGCCTATATGCAGATCCGCTTTATGCACGGCTTTGTAAATTTCAAGCAACTTTTCGGGCAAGATTGACTCCAAAACCTTGGCGAATAGAGCAACCTAAATATGAAGAACAGTCAATTTACGATCGCATCACGGGAATGGTGTTGCCATCCTCTAATCCTTATGCAGTTTGTCACCTGATTGAAATTGTGGGTGAGCGATCAATCCTGCCAGAATTTGGACCGATCGTTGAGTCACACGATGCTTACTGCCGAGTGAGTCGATTGGGTCTGGAGTTAGCGTGAATTCTACCGTGGGGGATAGCAGCGGATGCAAAACTTAGATGATTCCCTATCAATGTACTATGCACTGCGGCAGCAGAAGACAGTAGAAATTTCAGCCCGAATTGAACAAATTCAATTGCAACTTGCTGCTGAGCTTCAGGGTTTGCAGGAACTGGAGCAGCAGCTTTTATCCGCTCAGGAAAATGTTCTAGAGCAAATTCGTCCGATTTTGGTGACAGATGCGCGATCGCTCTTATCTATGCCACAGTTTCAAGAGTTTGTGCGCGATCTGTTGAAAGAGGTTAAAGCAAAACCGAAGCAGGCTTCTTTTGTTCTAGAAGTCGCGCCAAAAACAACGAAATGGATATTACACACGCTGGAGCAGCCATTGCTGGTAAATCAGATTGAAGTGTTTGAGCGAACGAATTCTTATGATACTGGAAAACAATCTTTAACAAGGTACTGCATTCATATGTCGATTCAGTTGGGTGAATGGCAACAGGCGTTCGACATCCCAACTGCAACCGCTCAGAACAATGATCCCGATATGTATCATGCTTGCTCCGCATTTACTGTATGGTACGAATGTGACACTCGTATGAAAACAGCACTGAAACAGTTACCTATTTCAAGTGTAAAACAACAAAGATTGGCAAAGGAACTCACTTGTGTGATGGCATATGTTTGTGACTTGTTCAATCTTTATTCGATCGCAGAACGAGTCGGCTTTCTACCCCAACTTCAGGAGAATGTAATAAATTAGCTGGGGATCTGCAGAGATCGTTTCATGTCTTCTATTAAGGATGAACGATGAAGTAAAGCAGATCCTTCGCTAGACAAACTCCACGAACAACTGGATGATGTGGGTGTCATTTGCCTGTTCATCGGAAATCTAAGCAAGCTTATTCCTCGCTGTCTTCACCGATCGCCCGCAAATAAGCCTCGCCGCCGCCTGCTTAAACACCCCTTTGGTGTAGCGTTGGAAGACGCGATCGCTCTTAATCCCCATCAGTTCCTTGCCGAATAACGGATCAACCCCTCGCCTAGTCAATTCTGTGCCAAAGGTGTGGCGAAACCGGTGCGGGTACAGGTCATCCACCCCAGAAATTTTCCCCAGTTTCTTCACCATCTTGTGCAACCCCTTGTACCCCAACCGCTTACCGCCATGCTTCGGGTCTTGCGCCAGAAACATCGGACTTTCAAGGACTGGCTCAAACACGCCACCCATTCCCCGTCGCCACTCCAGATAAGCTTCTAGATACTGCCGCGCCTCCTGGCTTAACGGCACTTCACTCACACTCTGTCCCTTTGAGCGATGCACCGTCAGAATCTTGCCATTCCAGTGTTCCACATTTAACGCTGAAGCTTCCGATGCCCGCAGTCCATGACTCAGCAACGCCACAATCGCACGATCGCGAACCCGCGTCCGGTCGTCTAATTCCAACGCCTCCCGCAGCAAACTCAGACTTCACCCTCAATATGGTCTGCCTGGGGTTCTTCCTGCCGCTCCAGGTCGATCGCATCCGTTGGCAATGGTTGATTCATCGGATAGCCATTACTCCGGCGCAGCCAACTATAGAACGATCGCAGTGTATTGAGGGCATGATTGGTTGAAGTCGGCTTTAATCCCTTGCGTTTCAACTCCCGCCGATACTTGCTAATATCACTCGGACTCACATCCAGCCAGGATTTATCACACCAGTCGGCAAAGCGCACCAACTGCCCTCAATAAACCCGTTGAGTATTCTCCGACTTCCCCGTTTGCCGCAGAAACTCCTCAATCTGCCAGTGGCCCAGATCGGGCGGCTCTGCCCGTCGAGACCCCTCCTGCTTGCCACCCTCAAGCGGCACAATCACGATCGGTAACACAGGTTCAGGGGAGGACTTAGTCATAGGAAAATTAGACGTTAGAGAAAATGGAGTTCGTGCTCATTCACCATCAGCAATATTGTACGGACTATCAGCAGGCTGTCAGTAGATGGAACTCGATTGAATCAGGAACCACTTGAAATTCCAATGTTCCTGGCATTCTAGACTTTGGAAGCGCATACTGACACGTCACAATCATCAGACTGTCATTATCTTGAATCCGCACAAGCTCCAGTGGTACGACTGAGTACAACTCCTCGCCATCGGCTAAGCTGCTACTGAAAAAATCTTCTATGACAACTTCGATGCCAAAATGCTCCTGTAAAACCTGGCATAGTTCCCGCTGATTCTTGAGAATACGCCCATTATAAGGAGCGAATAGATCATCACTGGACACGCAGACCAGGGAATGATTTTGCTGAGTCTGTTCAATCAGCAGCTTTGCCTCTGCTGCATCCAGGATTTTGTGAACCAACCGTCCAACAGGCAGGTTCTCCAAGGACAGCTTCCAGAAAGAGAGGAATAGTTTATCGGCTGTAGTCATTGAGTCAAGGCAGTCGTGCAATCTTCCAGGGCAGGGATCAGCAGCTTGGTACGGGATGTCTGCTGAGGATACTGGTCGAAGAGAGTAGAGAACATCATTCTATCTCAAGAGGTTAGGGTCTCAATCCAACAGTCGATCGTCAACGACTGTCCGTTCATACGTTGTATTCAAGTCAATCGGAACACAGATTCCGCTGCCTTTAAGCCAGAGTGGAAGGATTGGGAGTACTCCGCCAATTGAGAGCGGTTCTTGCCAGAGCGCAAGGTCGGGCAGCGCGGACTCTTCATTGCTGCTGACTTGATAGGCCACCGCATACAGCGGATCGAGGAAGTTGCCTCGACTGATTTGCATTCTCTGCATCAGTTCATTGTGTAGGTGTGCATTCAGTGTTGTGACGACATCGACCATGATGAGTCCAACTCCCTGATTCAAGTAATTTTCACACTTGGTGGTAAATGCGCGCCGATGACTTTCCCTGTCCTTGTTAGCGGGGCTAACGAGTTCGATTGCTCCTGCCAGAATTGGGCCTTCACGATCGCTGAACACGCTGATCTCAACGACATCGGTGGTTGGCTCAAATGGAAGCGTGATCGTGGGAGATTGGGGTTGCCATCCTGATTCAGGGTAGACATCTCGTGTGCTCTGTTCTTTCTGGACAGCAACTTCGATTTCAATGCCGAACTGCACGTTTGCTTCCGCGAAATATCCAGTCGGCAAAATCCGGTTGAGTTCTGACTTGATCATCACTGCCCAACTATTATGAAAGCTGTGCCAATGTCGCCTGGTGCTGAGAGGGGGGCGGAAGTGGTCAAGTAAGGGCATTTCTACCTCCGAATCGAGCGGTTGCTGTAGATTAGGTTGTCTTGCAATCTTGAATGACTCTAAACTCTCCTGGCTCTGTTTTTAGCGGATTGAACAGTTCGGTTTGTAATGGATTCATGATCACCTCGCTTCAATCCTTAACGTGCATGAGTACCGTGCTAACCCCTTGCAATCACCCTTCGTCATCTTGATGCAGCCTATGCATGATACTATCGTACCTCCCTGAGTTCGGGAGCATGCCACCTTATTGAGAGAAAATCAACTCATTGTTTTTCGATTGTTGAACGTGCTAGTTCTGAATGTTCTTGGAACAACACATTATTTTTCTCCGAAGAAGGTGACACGCTCCTCCTGAGTTCTGCTCCTTGGGACTATTTCAGCCTTCAATTGAGCCTCACTGGGCTTCCAGATGATTCTTACTTGGCTCAGTAGTTGCTGCAAAATTGCATGGTCTTGGGTCTTGACAGTTTTTGGTGAAAGCAGGAGCGATCGCTCATCTATTTGACTGAGTGCTGAATTTGAAGCCGTTTAAGGACATGAATCAACTTCAAACGATAGCGGGTCACCAGAAGTTACACTGAAACCCGAAGTTTGCGAACATTAGCAGTTGACGATATTTAACTCTGCTTATCTCTATCAGACGATTTTAAGACCGTTTTCGCTATTTCTTGGGGACAGTATGTTGAAATGATCATTGTCCCGGTTGACTGTATTGTGCTGGGACGGAAACTTGCTGAAGGATTAATTCCTCACTGGGCTGATGTCGCTGCAAATCCAGATGATGAGGACTTTACTGCTGGGAAGAGATTTACAGACACGCACAAAGTTGTTTTCACCAGAACGCTGAACCAGTCAGAGTGGAACAATACGGTATTAGCCAAGGGTGACCCTGTGGACGAAATCACTCAACTTAAAAACCAGGAGGGAAACGATATTATTGCTTATGGCGGAGCGACTTTTGTATCGACTCTTATCCACCACAGACTGATTGATGAGTTTCATTTGTTTATCAATCCAGTTGCAATTGGTAAGCTAATCGGCATTTAAGTTGCAATACTACTGCTGCCCTTATTCTTGATCTTGCGCTGCCACTGAATGTGAAGCTCACCCTGATTGAGCAGCCTATCAATCAAGCTTCTTAATTCTTCCACTGAGGTGAACAAGCGATGAGCGATATACTCCTTGCAACTGTACCAAACTAATTCAATCAAGTTGTAGTCAGGACTGTATGCAGGCAAAAACTCCAGGACAATGTTCGGGAACTCTTCGCTAATCTTGGTGCGAATATCTAAGCGTTTGTGGTAGCTTGCGTTATCTAGAACAATCACAATCTTCGGTTCATGCGGCTCCAGGTATTTAACTTTACTTGCTTGTTCCACCCATTCTTTTTGAACAAACTCATGTAATTTCTTCACCTGCTCATAAAATACATCTGCATTGCCCTTTTCGATGAAGAAACACACGCGCTTGCGGTCTACCTCTCGCATTGCTCCCATCACATTGACTCGCCCATGTCCACGCCTTCCGCTCATCTTCTTGCGTTGTCCTCTCTTACCCCAAGTTTTGCGGCGAATCACCCTTAAGCTAAAGCCGCTCTCGTCCCAATACCATACCTGTACTCGCTCTGGCTTCTCCTTTGCAAGTGCTAAATACTGCGCTAACTTCTCCTTAAACTGCGCTCTCTTCTCTGGATTCTGCTTATCTTCTAGGCTATATTTTGCCCAGATATAATTAAACTTTTTTCGCTTCAATATCCTCCGCACTTGTGAGCCACTTAATGTAATGCCCGTTTCTTGTGCCAGGTAAGTTGCCAAGCGTTCTGCTGTCCATCGACCAAATTCATATCCTAGTTCTGTTGGCTCAATATCAACCGTTTCTAGCAGCCGTTGTACATATTCAGGAGTCGCTTTACGATAGTGTTCTTGTTCTCGTTTGTTGTGTAAACTTTCTAGTTTGTCTGGGTCGCCGTGCTTGCACCAATGGGCAACGGTACGGGGAGAGCAGCCAAGAAACCGGGCAATCTGATGCTGAGATTTGCCATCGTTTTGTAGCAGCAGAATCAAAATCCGTTCTCGGATATGCGGCAGTTGACTCTCCTTAAGCGCTTGTTGGAGTTTGCCCACCTGCTGGCATGTGAGAAAATTCCGAATCGATGCTGGCATAAGAGGTGAAGTTATTTCTATTTCCTCATTGTGCAGCATAGATGCTCATTAGCTTAACAGAGTGCCAATTTTCAGAGAACTTGACAGTAAACAAGATTTGGCGTTGGTAAAATCAACATCGTTTGAATGCGGTGTTGTTGTTTTGAATTACAAGTCGAAACAGAACTAAGACAGGCGAAACACAAACAGCTTTCACATTGCTTGCTCAATTTAAACTGTTGTAAACCCTTAGCGGGACTGAACGTTAGGTTGAACTTCGCGTATCCGACGTTCCAAGAAGCGACGCTCACTGTCATTTGTCACCAATTCAAGTGCCCGTGTATAGCTCTGGGACGCTTCTTCTAATGCTCCAATGCGCCGAAATAAATCTGCACGGGTGGCGTGAAACAGATGATAGCTGTCTAATTCTGGGACGAGGCTATCGATGAGTCCAAATGCCGCTTGGGGACTGTCTGCCATTGCGATCGCCACGGCCCGATTTAAGGTCACAACGGGTGAAGGCTGCAAGCGTTCCAACACCTCATAGAGCCGCACAATTTGTACCCAATCCGTGTCTTCTGCCCGCGCTGCCTGACAATGGAGAGCAGCGATCGCCGCTTGCAGGGCATACACTCCCGTTCCACCCCGCAACGCTTCTTCGACCAGGGGCAGAGCCTCAGCAATTTGTGGATAGTTCCAGCGGTTCCGATCCTGGTCTTCCAGCAAAATTAAATCACCTGACTCATCCAGACGGGCATCACGACGCGAATCGTGCAGTAGCATTAACGCCACCAGTGCGGTGACTTCTGAGGGGGGCTGAGGAGACATGAGTTGCCGCACCAACTGTCCTAATCGAATCGCATCAGTGCAGAGATCAGCCCGCACGATCGCATCTCCTTTGGTCGCGGCATAGCCTTCGTTAAAGATGAGATAGATTACCGTTAGTACTGCCTCTATCCGAGGAGTTAGATCCGTTATCTCTGGCACTTTATAGGGAATGCCTGCATCCCGAATTTTGCGTTTAGCCCGCACCAACCGTTGCGCCATTGTTGCAGTCGGTACGAGAAAGGCGCGGGCAATTTCGTCGGTTTCCAGCCCTCCCAGCATTCGCAGAGTCAATGCCACTTGAGTATCGATCGCCAGGGCCGGGTGACAGCAGGTAAAGATTAATCGCAGGCGATCGTCTGCAATTTCATCGCTGTCGTAGGTGGGTTCTTCGCTGGATGGAATTAACCCCGATGCGGCGTACCACTCCAGTTTTTCGGTCAGTCGGGTTCGTCGTCGCAGGCGATCGATCGCCTTGTATCGGGCAGTGCGGATAATCCAGGCACGGGGAAGCTCGGGAATACCGCTGGTTTCCCACTGGTTCACCGCTGCTGCAAATGCTTCTTGTGCAGCTTCTTCAGCCAAATCAAAATCTCCCACCAGACGAATCAGGATGGCAACAATTTGCCCCCATTCTGTTCTATAGGTAGAGGTGATCGCCCGTTCCACATCTGATTTTGGGGTTGAAGCCATACCTGTCATAAAACGACATAAAGAATGTTGGGTAAGGTGTCGATCTGAGCGATCGCCGTTCGACTGACTGACAAAAGGAATACAATGGCGGCAAAGAACAATTGTACTAAAAATGGATTTCTGAGCGGTGTCGATTTGAGCCGTTGCCGTTCGACTGACTGACAAAGGAGTCAAAGCTCGATCGTACTCAATCAAAATTTTTTCCGTGCAGTGTCGATCTGAGCGATCGCCATTCGACTGAATCACAAAGGAGGCAACCCAGTGAAATATTTGCTGCTGATCTATATGGACGAAAACGCCATGAGTGACACTGAGCGAGAGCATTGCTATAGGGAATCCACCCAACTCGCCCAGGATCTCCATACGAAGGGGCAATTTGTGGCAACGGCTCCCCTTCATCCTGTAGCAACGGCAACCAGTGTCCAGGTCCGTGACGGCAAATCCCTGGTGACGGATGGTCCCTTTGCCGAAACCCGTGAGCAATTAGGCGGATTCTTCCTCGTGAATGCTCAGGATCTGGATGAGGCGATCGCGATCGCCACCCGCATTCCAGGTGCAAAAGTCGGCACCGTCGAAATTCGCCCTGTTCTCGAAATTGCCGGATTACCATCACATTGAATTTGAGGAGAACCTTCATGCAAATCAATCCCAAAATCACTCCCTGTTTATGGTTTGATAATCAAGCCGAAGCCGCCGCTCAGTTTTATACGTCGATTTTTCGCAATTCTAAGATCGTCCACATCAGTCGATATGGAGAAGCTGGACAGGACGTTCACGGAAAACCAGCCGGAACCGTCATGACTGTGAGCTTTGAACTCAATGGTCAACCATTCACAGCGCTGAACGGCGGTCCGACCTTCAAATTTAACGAGGCGATTTCCTTCCAGGTCTTCTGCGATACCCAGGAGGAAGTAGACGATTACTGGCAAAAACTGTCTGCGGGTGGGGATGAAACCGCACAGCAATGCGGCTGGCTCAAGGACAAATATGGGGTCTCGTGGCAAATTATTCCTCGCATTCTGATTGAGTTGCTCAATCACCCCGATGCGGCAACCGCTCAAAAAGTGACAACTGCCATGCTGCAAATGAAGAAGATCGAAATTGATGAACTCAAGCGTGTCGCTGCAAGTTAATGATCAGCGCACCAAACCTCTAGCAATTCAACTCAAAACTACTCAACAGGAGATTTCAATATGAAAGTTATGGTCTTTGTTAAAGCAACCCAGGACTCTGAAACTGGGGTTATGCCCAGCGAACAGCTTTTGACCGAAATGGGGCAATACAACGAAGAATTAGCCAAGGCGGGTATTTTGCTCGCTGCTGATGGGTTTCATCCTAGCTCAAAAGGGGTGCGAGTTCACTTTTCAGGAAGCGATCGCACCGTCATCAATGGACCCTTCACGCCAGCGCAAGAGCTAGTGGCAGGCTACTGGCTGTGGCAGGTGAATTCAATGGAAGAAGCAATTGACTGGGTGAAGCGCTGCCCCAACCCAATGCCAGGAGAATCCGAGATTGAAATCCGTCCCGTATTCGAGACAGAAGATTTTGGTGAAGCCCTGACACCCGAATTAAGGGAGCAGGAAGACCGCATTCGTACCCAGGTTGAAACGCGACCGCAAGCGTAACTTGACCAACTGCCGCGCCAATGATGTCTATACCTAAACGATTATTCCATCAAGGCGCAAAATCAACGATGAAAGGAGCAATCAATGCAACTCAATTCTTACCTGATGTTTAACGGCAACTGTAAAGCCGCATTCAAGTTTTACGAGCAGTGTTTGGGTGGCAAAATCACCATGATGATGACGCACAAAGAAGCACCCTCGAAAGAAAATGTTCCATCTGAATGGCAGGATAAAATCATGCACGCCTGTCTGGATTTGGGCAATCGCTTGTTGATGGGATCTGATTGCCCACCAGGATATTTTGAACCTCCTCAAGGCTTCTACGTGCAAGTGAGTGTAACCAACCCAGATGAGGCAGAACGGATTTTTCACGCTCTGGCAGAAAACGGCAAGGTAAAGATGGCGATCGCGCAAACCTTCTGGTCTGCTCGCTTTGGCATGTTAATTGATCAGTTTGGGACACCCTGGATGATCAATTGTGATCAGGTCGTTTGAGTCTTTTACCGCTTTCTCAACTACTTTCAGCTTTTCACAGATAAATTTCAAAGCACTACACAGGAGAAATCATGAGTCCTCAAATCTTCGTCAATCTACCTGTCAAAGATCTCCAACAAGCGATCGCATTTTTTACAAAACTCGGCTTTCAGTTCAATCTCCAATTCACGGATGAAACTGCCACCTGCATGATTGTTTCTGAGAACATCTTCGTGATGCTCTTGACCCATGGGAAATTCAAAACATTCACGCCGAACCCAATTTGTGATGCCAAAAAAAGTACCGAAGTGTTGACGTGCCTCTCAATAGAAAGCCGAGCAAAAGTGGATGAGATGGTTCGTCAAGCCGTTGCTGCTGGTGGCACAACTTACAATGAGCCTCAAGACCACGGCTTTATGTACGCCCATGGATTTCAGGATTTAGATGGTCACATTTGGGAACTGATGTACATGGAACCCGAAGCAATCCATCCAGTTGAGGCTGAAAGGGAAGGAGCAGGAGTGTGAACCGCAACAGAACAACCCGTGGAACACAAATTTGCGAACTCCTCGAAACATAAGCACACCCGTTCGTACAAGAAGATGAAAGGTATTTGCACATCACCGAGGTTGATTCATGAAACTCTATGAATTCGCTCCTACGCGATCAATTCGAGTCCGCTGGGTTCTCCAGGAACTTGGGGTAGAATTTGAAGCAATCTCCATCAACATGAGGACAGGTGAACACCATACACCCGATTTCATTGCCATTAATCCCACAGGCAAGCTCCCTGTGCTCATCGATGGCGAACACGTCATCACTGAATCTGTAGCCATTACTTTGTACCTCGGTGAGAAGTACCCAGAATCTAACTTGGTTCCTACAGACTTGCTTCTGCGAGCACAGCTTTATCGTTGGCTCCTCTTTACTGCCACCGAATTGGAACAGCCGCTATGGCGTATCGCTCGCCACACGTTTATATACCCAGAAGAGTTGAGATTGCCTGCTGAAATACCTCTCGCTCGGCAAGACTTCACCAATATGGCGGTCGTTTTGGAGAATCATCTATTGGATCGGCAATTTGTAGTGGGTGAACAGGTCACAGTGGGTGATTTTGTGCTTGCTTACACACTGGATTGGGCAAACGAAGTTCAGCTACTCGCCACTTTCCCCACGCTGGTGGAGTATATGGAACGAATGTACAAACGACCAAAGGCAGCTCAGCGAATCGCAACGGCACTTGCGAGTCTCAGTCAAATCTCACAATGATTCATAAAAGGAGATAAACCAATGGAAACGATTCAAACTGAACAAACCTCACCCATGCCTGTTCAACCTCAAAAAGAACATCAGTGGCTCCAGAAACTCGTCGGTGAGTGGACCTATGAAACCGAAGCGATGATGGAACCCGATCAACCCAGTGAAAAATCAACAGGAACAGAAACGGTGCGATCGCTGGGTGGACTCTGGATATTGGCAGAAGGACAGGGCGAGATGTTTTGCGCTGGTCATGCAGCAACACTGATGACCCTGGGCTATGACCCACAGAAGCAGCGTTATGTAGGCACCTGGATCGGATCGATGATGACGTATCTCTGGCAATACGACGGTGAATTAGATGCAGGGGAAACTGTACTAACGCTCAACTCTGATGGACCTGCGATGACGGGTGAGGACAAACTCGGAAAGTATAAAGACGTGATCGAGTTCAAAAGCGACAATCATCGAGTCTTGACCTCCCACCTGCTGAAAGATGATGGGCAGTGGCAGCACTTCATGACCGCCCATTATTGGCGCAAGTAGTCATTTCGGATCTTATGCTGAATCGTTCTGTCTATCCGCCCATTTTGGAATTTTAGGTGGAAAATTTCCATCCACTAATAGTTGTGCCGCTTACTTTTAGGTTGCGGCGGTAGTTTAAAGGTTACGTGCTAAAGTTTTAGAATTACGTTGCTTGGACGTGACTGGAGCAGTAGTGCACTAAGAGAAGCGGTAAGGAGAGCATCTGTAAGTTTGCTTTGTCCTGTTGTTATTGAACTCTACGTTGATCTATGACATCTGAGCTACTAGCAATCCACGAGATGATTGAACGAGGCAAAATCATTGATGTCATTGTAGGCATCGCCAATGCAATGGATGATAAAAACTGGCAGAAGCTCAAAAAGTATTTGGCAGACGAAATCAACATTGATTATTCAGAATTTCGGGGGGAACCGCCACAAAGAATCACGGCAGAAGCATATGTGCAACAGCGGGTAGAGGGTCTAACGGGTTTAAAGACTCTGCATATTAGTACCAATCACGAGGTACTAGTTCGTAAGGAGTATGCTCAGTGTCGGTCAGCGTATCGCATTTATCGGTTCGACCCCACTCGTAAACATGAGCAAGAGCGACTTGACACAGCAGGAAATTATGATCATCAGTTAATTCAAGTCGAGGGGGAGTGGCGAGTCACCGCAATCAAGCAAACTGTAGTGATAATGACAGGCAATCGTCAAGTACATGGAGGGCTACGCAACCCATGATGTGTTAAAAATCGTCTGTTATCAGCAGCACAACAATCCCATTGCACACTGACCGTACAGAGTCTTTCGTTGAGTCCGAAGGGGTTTGGCAGCGGGTGAATGGGGCGTTATACCGATCGCTCATTGGCTTGGCGAGTTGACTCCCCTTGTGTCGTCTTCCGTGCCAAGTTCAAAAATGCGCTGATGACTGGCGAGGAATCATGCTGCCGCCAGGTTAGATAAAGTCCAGTATCAGAAATCTGCTCCTGTAGAGGTCTGTAAATGACTTCACTTCTGTGGAAGTTTTGCATAGAGGCGGGAACGATCGCAATACCCAGTCCTGCTGCAACTAAGCCAACGATCGTCTGCATCTGAACTGCCTCTTGAGCCACTTTCGGGCGAAATCCAGCTTGTTGACACATAGTCATCATCTGCTCGTAAAAGACGGGTCCCAGTTTGGCAGGAAAGAGGATAAATAATTCATCTGCCAAAGCAGAGAGAGACACTTGAGTTTGGGCAGACAACGGATGGGTTTCTGGCAATGCCAACACCAATGATTCCGGCAAAAGGCACTCTACACTTAAACCTGGTTCGCTGATGGCAGAACGAACAATGCCGACATCCACCTGTTTGTCATACAGCGCTTGAATTTGCTGAGCAGTCGTCAGTTCATGCAATCGCAGTTCTACAGCGGGAAACTGTTCTCGAAAGCTCCTGAGAACCTCTGGGAGTAGCGTATACATTGCAGAGTCAACAAACCCGATCGCCAACCGTCCCACCTCACCCCGCCCGATCTGTTGAGTCGCTGCGATCGCCTGTTCCAGTTGGGCTAACACCTGGTAGGAACGCTCCAAAAATACTTTGCCTGCTTCCGTCAGATGCACTTGCCGCTTCGTTCGTTCAAATAGCTTGACTCCGAGTTCCTCTTCCAAACTCTGAATCTGCTGACTGAGCGGAGGTTGGGAAATGTGCAACCGCTCTGCTGCTCGACTAAAGTGAAGTTCCTCAGCCACCGCGATGAAGTAGTGCAGATGCCGTAATTCCATAACACTTATATCTCTAACCTATTAATCCCAGTCATATATATATTGGACAGTCACAAAACTGTCTCCTACCGTGAGAAATATAAGACCTATCTCATCGTTTCCACATTGGAGAAAAGAAATGAACTCAAACAAAAATCGTGTTGTTCCCAAAGTCTGGTTGATTACAGGATGCTCAACCGGATTCGGACGTGCCCTGGCTGAAGCGGTGTTGCAGAAAGGCGACTCCCTGCTGGCGACTGCTCGTAAACCGGAGCAACTTCGTGCTTTGATTGACCACTATCCGGAGACCGCAAAGGCTGTACGTCTGGATGTGACATCGCCTCAGGAGATCCAAGCAGCCGTTGATACCGCGATCGCCACCTTTGGTCGAATTGATGTCTTGGCCAACAATGCAGGTCATGGACTGATTGCTGCCCTCGAAGAAGTGAGTGATGTTGAGATGCACCAATTCTTTGAAACTAATTTCTTTGGGGCACTTCGTCTGATGCGATCGGTCTTGCCTGTGATGCGGCAGCAAGGCAGTGGTCACATTGTGAATCTGTCATCCACAGCAGGACTCGTGGGATTCGGAGGAAGCAGTCTCTACTGTGGCGCTAAATTTGCTTTGGAAGGTACGTCTGAAGCCTTAGCTAAGGAGATTGAGTCCTTTGGAGTAAAAGTGACTTTAATTGAACCTGGGGCATTTCGCACAGACTTCAACGGGCGCTCTCTGGCAACCGCCGAACAGCCCATTGATGCCTATGCGACTGTGAGCGGGGCGACTTTGCAGTGGTTCAAACAGATGGATGGTCAGCAACCTGGTAATCCAGCGCAAGCGGCGCAAGCCATCATTCAAGCTGTAGAAAGCCCCAATCCACCGATGCGACTGGCATTAGGCACCGATGCCATGAGCCTGATTCAGGAAAAACTGGAATCGGTCAAAACGGCTTTGGATGTCTGGCAGCAGGTGACTCTCAGTACGGATTATCCCAAACACGTCAACGATGCCAAATAGAGGATTATCCATGATGATTCACACCAAGACATTTCTGCGTGTTGCCCTGGTCGTTGTGTTCATTGTTGTCATGAGCACCACTGTCGGACTCTCACAAACCTCTAGCAAAGGGGGCAAAGCGACCGGCAGCGTCATCCATCAATTGCGTATCTACGAGATCTTCGACAGCAATAAAACGGCGTTCCACGAACGGTTCCACGATCATGCGATGCGGATCATGGCGCGATACGGCTTCAAAATTGTGGCGACCTGGGAATCTCGGCACGATAACCGCACGGAGTTGGTCTACCTACTTGAGTGGACAGACACAGAAACGATGAAGGAGCGGTGGGCGGCGTTCATGGCTGATCAAGAGTGGGTGGAGATCAAGAAGATGACGGCTGAGGCGCATGGCACCCTCGTTGGCGACATTGAGGATCGGACATTAGAATTGACAGATTACTCGCCGGGCGGACGACTGGCAAATTAAAGTTCAGAATTTAAGTCAGGAGAATGTTCAGCAACAACTCAACGGCTCCGCACAAAGCTGAAGTCGATCAATGTACGGAGAGTCGATCGCAAAAAACGGCATAATCCCCTTAGAGCGGACAGTTGAGAGTCTTTTCGTCTATTGTTTTGGTTGATCTGCTGCCGCTCAACCAGAATGATTATCATAGAGATTCATCGGGTTCGTAATAGCGCCAGTTGTAGCGACGAGAGCCGCTACCGCTATCTAACTTATCGATCGCCCCCGGATCACCGTTCAAAAACTCGCCCAGATCCTCATACTGGCTGGGATACCAGGAACCAGAAGTCGTGGTTTTTGGTTCATCGGGTAGTACCAAACTTTCCCCAGGCTTGAGATGGGCAAACCGAGGATGACATTCATCTTGAGTTCTGCCATCTGGGGTCAGGAGTTCTTCGCTTTCATCATCGGGTTCCTGATCGTATGCTTGCACCAGCAAACCGTTCTCCAGACGTTTAATGTGCCACGGCATCCTTCTCCTCCTTGCTGTTCAATTCAAGAATAGCCCTACACGTCGATTGATGATCCTGTCGTCGTCAAAGTACGACAGCTTCTGGAACTGATACGAACTGAAAATATGACAGCTTCGGAGGCAGCCCACTCAGTTGGGATTCCGCTAGATGTACTTGCAGAATTAGGACGGCTTTCTCAGACAAGACAGCTCTCTAGCTTTTTGTAAGTCTATGGTAAAAAGTTGTAGTGCTCACAAAGCCTCTTTAATTTGCTTATTAATTGATTTTGTACGCTTGCAGGAGATAAAACTATACATTCTTCTCCATAACGTAGGATCTCCCGAATGAACCAGAAGGTATTTGATACACGTCTAACTACGTAGAGAGCATCGTTCTTTACTTCATTGGTTATGTCATCTGGTTTCGGTTCATAAGCTTTTACTAACCTTCCTAATATTTGCAGGTGCACTTCGATATATTCAAGTCGATCTTGCCAATCGCCACTTGCAGGCAGGACGTTGATAATTCTATCTAGCCGGAAGCAGCGGTTATGAATTAGTTCAGGTAGATTCAAGCTACCCTCCGTTTCCTCACACCAGGCTTCTAGATAGAATCGCTTTTCCCAAAAGCGAATTTCGCCATACCGAACAGTGAATTCCATCTGTTTATTTTGAGAATCTTCATATAACAGGTGAAAAGGCTGTTTAGCTTTAATTTGCTGATCAATGACTCTACGCCATGATTCAGTAGGATGACTAACTTGTTCCAGCAGGGCTTGGCGTAAAGGTGTCTCCAAGTTCCCATGTTCTAGTAGGAAAAGGGCTAAAGTCTGTGCATCGGCAATATGACCAGAGTCAACCAAGAGTTTTACAGCTTGTCTGATAGCTGTATTTTGACCTGGGTCAAGTGTAATTACACTTCCAATCTCAAGTTGGCGTTGGGCGATCGCCACGACTAGACCAGAAATACTAGGGTGATCGCCCCACATAATCCCTAAACCAGCAGCTATTGCCTCTAGCTGCTCTTTAGTTCCAGGTGGGATGGAAAGTGTGATTGTCTCTTTTTTGCGAGCCATCTGAATTACACATGCACTTTTCAAAAAATATTGCTATAATACGTGCAGCTAGGATCCTCGTTGCAGAACTGTCTTATGCCAATTCGATTTTATCACTCTTACAGGAAAGGACTCTCAGGATATTCCTGGAAAATCTGTATCTATGATATGTCAGTGAATAGCCTTAGACTTTGCAGATTTGCAGAGGCATTTGCGCGAGGATATCCTTTTTCTTTGGCTTCAGCTACTCAAGTCAAGAAGTCCAGAAACCGTAATTAACAATAAGTTCTACCCTGATTAACTCAAATTCGATTTCTAGTGAGGCAGTTAATGCACAAAGTTATTTTCTACCCAGTACAAAATGGCGACACAAGCCAAATCATTTTAAGCAGTGGCAAGCGGCTATTATTCGACTTTCGTCATTTGAATCGTGGGGAGAAAGAGGATGAACCTGCTATTGATCTCAAAAACCAACTAAATAACGAACTTGCGGAAGCAGAACGTGATTACTTTGATGTTCTAGCTCTTACCCACGCAGATTTAGATCACATCTTGCACAGTACCGAGTTCTTTGAACTCTGGCACAATCCCGCGTATCAAGGCGATGGACGAATCAAGGTTAATGAGTTATGGGTTCCAGCCGCTATGATACTGGAGACATCTACAACCGAGCAGTGGAAAGCAAAAACAGAGTTTGTCCTTTGGCGGCAAGAGGCTCGGCACCGTCTTCTTAAAGGTGAGGGTATTAAGGTTTTCTCAAAACCGAAAATGCTGAAAAGTTGGCTTGAGAAGAATGGGTTAACTGTGGAGTCACGTCTTGACCTGATTGTTGATGCTGGAAACCTAGTTCCAGGATTTTCTCTCGAGAAAGATGGCGTTGAATTCTTTTGCCATTCCCCATTTGTTAAGCATGTCGATGAAGGCGATGACTTACGGAATGATGCATCGCTTATTTTCCAAGTCCGTTTTGAAGTTGCAGGTGTTCAAACCAACTACCTTGCTGTAGGAGACTCAACCTGTGATGTACTTGAGGATATTGTGTATATTACAAAACTGCATAACAAAGAACATCGATTGAAATGGAATTTGTACAACCTACCTCATCATTGCAGCCATCATGCACTCAATCCTGACAAAGGTCAGAAAGAAACAGTTCCCGTGCCTTTAGTGGAAGAACTTCTCATGTACGGTCAATCAGAAGCCTACATTGTGAGTTCAAGCAAACCAATTCCTGATACTAAGGACTCCTACCAACAGGGACTCCCACCCCATATCCAAGCAAGAAAATGCTATGAACGGTACTTGAGGCAGATCGGTGGACGGAGATTCGTTGTGACCATGGAGGAGCCGAACGAACGAAAGCCACAGCCTTTGGAGTTTGATATCACCAGTGCAGGAGTCAGTTTGAATATGACTGGAAACTCTGGAGTTAACATCATTGTCTCTTCTCCAGCACCAAGGGCAGGTTAGATGGAAGATATACATACCAATTTTGGTGAGGTAATCTCTGAACTCACTGAAAATGCTTTAACTATACCAATCTCGCGTCGAGTTTTTAGAGTTTGTTCTACCCACAAATTTTTTGAGCTTATCGAGCTAAGATGTTTTGTTCACGACGGACAACGCACTGCGGAAATGCTCGTTGTTGATTGCACTAATGATGGTGTTCCTACCAGAAACGAAATTGGTATCCTCTATCAAGAGCGTATTGGATTAATCTTCAGTACTGAAGAAATCAAAATGCCTGAGGTACGAGCGTTGCGAAAAGATTTCCCCGTGACCTTACACCAGAATCTTGTTAGAAAGGATGAACCTGCGTCATTGTGCCTTTATTCTGAACCTTGGGAAGTAGTGCAACGTTCTTGGACTCCTCAAAGCCATCTTAATCGAGTATTATGGTGGCTTTCTGAAACCGCTAAAGGTGCTCTGCATCGTGAAGATCAACCAGTTGAACCGTTCTATTTTCGCAGTCCCTTCGAGATTGTCCTGCCTCCAGATTTTGATGAAAAGATTCGGCAGCCTGATTTTGTGCTGACGCTCAAACGAGTAGAAGATAGAGTGTTTTTAGGATGCTTTTTGCAAACTTCTCAGGAAAGAAATGAACATCTAGGGCTAACCTGTCTCGTTTTTTCTCTTCAACCAGTAACTCATGGTTCTATTGAGCCTTTTCCACATGATTTAGGAACACTCGACAACCAATTTGCAGCACGAGGTGCATCTCTATTCAACTTGCTTTGTGCTGAGATCAAGCGTAGCGTGAACGGAGAGGGAATCTCCAAGACATCTGATAGTAAAACGCTTCTCATTCTTCAGATACCTGTTCAACGAAAAGACAATAGTGTTGTAGAGCGACATGAGTATAAAGCCTTTTGTCTCAACA
Source organism: Phormidesmis sp. 146-12 (assembly GCF_052939495.1). Classification (NCBI taxonomy): domain Bacteria; kingdom Bacillati; phylum Cyanobacteriota; class Cyanophyceae; order Leptolyngbyales; family Leptolyngbyaceae; genus Phormidesmis; species Phormidesmis sp. 146-12. Next base: position 21,273 of record NZ_JBJPHS010000069.1, read on the forward strand.
TCAATCTTGGACAGTTAGGTGAAGCCTGTGGCGTGTTAGCAGATGGTACAGATGGTAAGTATTACAATATCCATTCATTTGCTGAGGCTTCAAGTCCCACTGAAGCTTGGCGTTCTATTAGTATTGAACCGATCGAGGTTACGTTCTCTCTGACTCATGGAGTTGCCCGTCAAGTTTCGGGTGTTGCTCCTGATACTGCTGATTTCTCTGGTATTCTTGCAGGTGTTGGAGCACTCGGTAGCGCGCTTGCAAACATTTGGTATCGAGAGGCATGGGGTACATGGACATTTGTTGACCCCGATTACATCAAACCGCACAATTTAGCTCGACATACAACTAAGCATTTTCAGGTTGGTCAATTTAAAGCAAATGCTGTCAAACAGATGGTGGATTACATCTACTCTGAGGGCTATACAAAAGCTTCTGCTATTGTTGATAGCGTAACTAACTGGTCAAATGCGACCTTGAAGACTTCTGTTGAAAGTGCAAGCGTAGTAGTTGATGCAACAACTACGCTTGCAGTACCACGTGATTTAGCGATTGCTGACCTTAAGCGATCAGCATCTATTTTTCTAACTCCCTCTGGACACGGGTCTGTTTTGCTTCTCGAAGATTCCGATCGCAATGTGCGATTAGATGGACTAGAGGCACAATATTACGAAGCTATCTTGAATAATGCTTGGGGTGAGCAACATCTATGTGGACATCAAGGGCATCTTTGGGTTGGTGCAGGATGTCGTGATGTATCAAGTGTGATATCAGTTGAGCTTCTTCAGCTTCATGCTGCAACCCTTGCACGACAAGTTAGGCTCAGATCTGAGCAACCCGATGCTGTAATCTCGGTATGGCATGTTGAGCAGCTATCTGGAGCCATTAATGTTCACACAGTATCTGTAGCTGTAAACCTAATTGTTGTTGCTAATGGTTGGAGCATTATCTGGAATGCTCGCTTGCAGGATAAGGCGAGGCAAATTCGTTTTGCTAATCTCCCCAATGAAACGGGCGGAGTTTTGCTTGGTTATTTTGATCAGAAATTACAGTCAATCTTCGTGGTCGATATCCTCTCTGCTCCTTTAGATAGTGCAGCAGATTTAAGTGGGTTTATACGCGGCGTTCAAGGTCTTGAGGAGCAGATCAAAATAGCGCAAGCACGGACAGCTAATATTGTGTCTTACATTGGTGAATGGCATTCCCATCCATCGGGGATCTCAACTAAACCGAGTGAACACGATATAAGACTTTTAAGCTATCTTGCTGAGATTCTCAATCGTGATGGACTGCCGGGTGTAATGCTCATTGTTGGTGAAAATCAGGAAACATGGTCGATACAACAAATACAGGAGTAACCATATGGTTATAGATTTTATTGAAAAGAACTTTGATGATTACAACCGCAAGGCTAGGCTAGCACCTGCCTTGCTTGTTAGTTTACCGATCGCATTAACTGTCATTGCATTTTTTCCAGATAATGTTTGGTCATGGGGAGGAGTAGTCAGCTTGCTTGCTTGGTGTGGAATACTCAAGCTTTTGGCACAACTTGCGCGTGATATGGGCAAAGCTAAAGAAGAAGAACTATATGATGCTTGGGGCGGCAAACCTACAACGTATTTCCTACGACATCGCACTACACGAAATAAGGTGAATTTGGCTCACCAACATAGCAAATTACACGAGTTAACAGGGCAGTCTATGCCAAATGAAAGCGAAGAATTGGCTAATCCGGATTTAGCAGATCAAATATACGATACTTGTACTCAGTTTTTGCTTGCTAAGACACGTGACCATAATAAATTTTTCTTGATCTATGAAGAAAATTGTAATTATGGCTTCCGACGAAATTTGTTAGGGATGAAACCTCTCGGAATCATCACTTCCTCTATAGGTACGATTCTTCTTGGGGTGCAATGTATCTCCAAAATTGGAGTACCTCAAATATCTACAACTTGGAACGTTGATAGTTTAATTCAGGCAGTTATAAGTTTGCAGTTCTCTAACTGTCCTCCGCTATCGCTTGCCTGCTTACTGGTGAATTTTTTCCTGTTTACTTCGTGGTTGATGTGGATCAATTCGAGTTGGGTCAAAGGAGCAGCTGATGCATACGCGGTCAGACTACTCGAATCTTGTGAAAATTTGCCCTAATGCTGCTTAAAACTCTGGTAACCAATAAGTCGATCGATTCACTCCGACTATCACAATTTATGGTCTATTACTCCGGCAACTTAAAAGAATGCATCCCGAACAGCCCTCATCCCCCAGCCCCTTCTCCCAAAAAGGGAGAAGAGGAGCCGGGTTGGAAGTCCCTCTCCCAAAATGGGAGAGGGATTTAGGGTGAGGGGGTTTGCATTCTATTTGATTGCCGGGGTAATAACTTTGAAGCACCTGATGTTGCACTGTCCCTATTAATAATCCAGAGATTCTGGCTGTTATAAAATTCGCCCTGTTGCTCAAAAGAGTATCCTCCCATCAATAAACCGAGCCACAATTCTACTACTGGCACCTTCAGTGCTTGCTGCAAATCAGGTAGACGGATATTTGAGCGGAAATGCAGAAGATATTGAGCGATCGCCCTCGACCACTCTTCAACATTCTCCCCAGGTGCCAGATCTCGAATTTGCTCCGCCATCTGAGCTTCATTGAGTGCTTGATCTGCTGCCACTTGATCGACCCAATTCAATAACGTATTCTTATCGACTTCCCCGACGACTGAACCCTCTTCCTGAAGGGATGATTTCTGCTTGCGGTTGGCAGGGTACTGAATTGGCTCTGGTTCTTCAAACAGCTCTGATACATCCAGTGTCAAAGATTGGACGAACAGATCGACACAGTTCTCTAGATTTACCACCAGCTCAGCCGGGTTATGCCGACGCTCCCACCCGGAAATCAAGAGATTTGCCCGCGCGGCATGGACCTCTGAGATCTGCACCAACACATCTCCTGCGACGGTCAACTGTTCTGCCAGAGACTGGTCAGATAGGGTTTGCTCTAGCGCGTCACAGAGCGATCGCGGCTGGCTTGATGGCAGCCCTTTTCTATGTGATCGCGGCTCCCTACGCCAAACGGCAATTGTCTGGCGTTCTGTCCTTGGTGATTGCAACCATGAGCCAACTGAGCGTAGCCGTGTTTCTGCTACCCGCCTTACCGTTTACAGTTCCAAAGATAGCTCCTACCGCTATCATTATCCTGTCAGTTTTTGCCCTTGCCCTATTTTCGATAGTGGTCGCCTATATCCTCTACTTCCGGCTCATTCAAAATGTCGGTTCAACCAAAGCCTTGAAAGAACTAACCAAAATCCTTGACCGGTTTTGGCGACACAATTCCCTTATTTCTGTCTGCTCATTACTCTACTCGATCGCTTCCACATTCCGAACCGCACCTTGATCTGCGCTCGTCGCCAGCAGTGCATACGCCTTGAGCGCCGCGCTCACCCGTCTCTGCCGAGGCTGTGCAGGCTTCCAGGAATCTTTACCTTTCGCTGCCATTGCCACTCGACGATCGGCTAATTCCTCTGTTGATAAATCCACTTGGATACTGCGATTGGGAATGTCGATTAAGATGAGATCGCCGTCCTGAACCAGCGCAATGGTGCCGCCTGCTGCCGCCTCTGGGGAAACATGACCAATTGAGAGTCCCGAAGTTCCACCGGAGAATCGTCCATCTGTCAATAGGGCACACACCTTGCCTAGACCCTTCGATTTCAGGTAGCTGGTGGGATAGAGCATTTCCTGCATCCCAGGACCTCCACGCGGACCTTCGTAGCGAATGACTACGATATCGCCCGCTTCCACTTCATCGCCCAGAATACCTTTAACCGCCGCATCCTGGCTTTCATAAATGAGGGCTTTCCCAGCAAACACCAGATTGCTATCATCTACACCTGCGGTCTTGATGATGCAACCACGTTCAGCCAGGTTGCCGTAAAGCACAGCTAATCCGCCCTCAGTACTGTAGGCATGTTCGATGTTGCGGATACATCCATTTTCTCGATCGCGATCCAGTGAGTCCCAGCGAGTGGATTGACTAAACGCTTCCTGAGTAGGAATCCCCGCCGGCCCCGCCTTGAAAAAGGTTTGAACGGCTTCATCGTCGGTACGGATCACATCCCAGCGATCGAGGGATGCTTTCAACGTCGGACTGTGAACGGTGGGTAGATCCGTATGCAGCAATCCAGCCCGATCGAGTTCACCCAAAATGCCAGGAATGCCGCCTGCTCGATGAACATCCTCAATGTGATACTTCTGAGTGTTTGGTGCCACCTTGCAGAGTTGGGGAACCTGCCGTGAGAGGCGATCGATGTCGCTCAAGGTGAAATCAATTTCAGCTTCGTGAGCCGCCGCCAGCAGATGCAGAATGGTGTTGGTCGATCCACCCATGGCGATGTCGAGCATCATGGCATTTTCAAACGCCTTAAAACTCGCGATCGAGCGGGGCAGTACCGAGGCATCATCCTGCTCGTAGTAGCGACGAGTGATGTTGACAATCGTGCGTGCGGCGTTGAGAAACAGATCTTTGCGATCGAAATGAGTTGCTAGCACAGTCCCGTTACCGGGTAGAGCAAGCCCGATCGCCTCAGTCAGACAGTTCATCGAGTTGGCAGTGAACATACCAGAGCAGGAGCCACAGGTTGGACAGGCAGACCGCTCATATTCTTCAACCACCTCGTCGCTGATGCTGTCATTTGCAGCAGCAACCATTGCATCCACTAAATCTAATTTATGCTCCGAGAGCTTCGTCTTGCCCGCTTCCATCGGACCGCCAGAAACGAAGACGGTGGGAACATTGAGCCGCAGGGCTGCCATCAACATGCCGGGAGTGATCTTGTCACAGTTAGAAATACAGACCAGGGCATCGGCACAATGGGCATTGACCATGTACTCGACCGAATCGGCGATAATCTCACGCGAAGGCAGGCTATAGAGCATCCCATCATGCCCCATCGCAATCCCATCGTCCACGGCGATCGTGTTGAATTCCTTTGCGATACCTCCGGTAGCTTCGATCTCACGGCACACCAATTGTCCTAGATCCTTGAGGTGAACGTGACCGGGAACAAACTGGGTAAAGGAGTTGGCAACCGCAATGATGGGCTTCTCGAAATCTTCGGTTTGCATTCCAGTCGCACGCCAGAGGGCGCGGGCACCCGCCATATTGCGTCCCTGGGTGGAGGTTTTGGATCGATAGGTCGTCATCGCGCACCTGATTCGTCTAAGGGATTTGAATAGTCTAGATCTTATTGGAAATCATTAAACTTTATCGGAAATAATGAGTTCTAACATTCAGCGCTGTGTTTTCTTACTCTAGTTGAGTTAGGCAGTTTTCAAGCGGTGGTCGAGGCAGCAAAGCACCTCCAGGTCGCATTGCTTCAGGGAACGTGACTGACTAGAATCCAGTCAAATAAGATTTAAATTAAGATTTACAAAAGCACGATCGCCCCTTGTTTGCTATGCCATTCACACTGCTGCAAAATCTGAAGCTTACTATTCCGACCGCGCTGGGCTTCGCCCTAGCAGGTTATGTTGTCAGCCTACCTCTGAGTTTTCTCGTCGATCGCGATGCGGCTTCATTCAAGTTTAATCTTTCCAAACCCCCAGTTTCCATGGAGACGGAGCGCTTCACTGACTTGGGTAAATTTCAGGTTGGAGTTGCCTTAGGCAGCGCAGTTTTGGGCGTGGCTGTGGTGCAGGTTACCTTTGTTGCTAGGGCACTCGTCACAAAGCGCTCTTTAGATTGATGCTGTCGAGTTCCCCGCTTATTGTCTGCTGCTGAAGGTACGTTTCATGCTCTACATCCAAAAACTGACGACTCAAGTGTTCATCACGTTTCTTGAGCGCTTGATTGCCAAACGAGAGCGCAAGTTGATGCGGATTGTAGACCGCCTCCGGTGCATCGTTCTGATGCAGTCTGACAGTGGCTTTTGCAGCATCGAGACCAGATCGAGTTGTACTGCTTGCCGCCGTACTCGCCCCAGTCAAATCCAGCCGAGTCTCTCAATTGTGATGTTAAGCAAGGGGTGCATGCCAAGCCACCGACCGCAATTTGAGTCAGTTGAAACAGCGGTTGCGATCGCATCTATTCAAACTTCAGAAGTTGCCGACCCGAATCGTCAAGTATTTCAAGCATCCATTCATTGCTTATGCTGCTTGAACAAATGTAGCCTTAATTATTACCAGGTTAATAAATACGAGTTAGACTACTGTACACAATGAATTGCTGATTGAAAGCCCATAGATTCGACCTTTGAACCTACCAAAGGGTAGAGGGTGTGACTTTATCCTTAACGCTAGGGTTTAGTCGTACCTTTGAAGTGATATCAAAAGGTCAATCAGATAAAAATGGAAAGCTTAAGAAAAGTAATTCTGGTTACTGGCGCGACCGGCAATCAGGGAGGGGCGATCGCACGTCATCTTTTACAGCGCGGCAAATTCACAGTTCGTGCTTTTGTGCGTGACCAAAATAAGCCAAATGCTCAGTCACTCAAACAAGCGGGTGCAGAACTTGTCGAAGGAGATCTCAACGATCGCACGTCACTCGATAGTACTATGCAAGGTGTCTTCGGCGTTTTTTCAGTGCAAACTTTCCAAGATGGATTAGAAGCCGAAATCCGTCAGGGTAAAGTTGTCGCAGACGCAGCGAAAGCAGCGGGCATTCAGCATTTTGTCTACAGTTCGGTAGGTAGCGCAGAACGCAACACGGGCATTCCACATTTTGACAGCAAGTTTCAAGTCGAAGAATATATCCGAGCCAGCGGTTTGCCCTACACAATTTTGCGTCCGGTTTTCTTCTTTTACAATTACGGCTCGATGCGCCCAATGGTCGAAGCGGGAACGCTTTCCCAATCGCTCAGTCCAGACACAAAATTGCAGCAGCTCTCTGAAGAGGATTATGGGGAAATGGTCGCTGAGGTATTCGAGCGTCCCACAGACTTCTTGAACCGCGAACAGGAAGTCGCCAGTGTGGACATGACCATGACAGAAGTTGCTGCTGCATTCAGCCGAGTTTTGGGCAAACCTGTCAAATACCAACAAATTCCGTTTGAAGCGTTTGAGCAACAAAGCGGGAAGGAAGTGACTATTATGTACCGCTGGTTTGAGAACGTTGGCTACGCAGCAGACTTGGCGCAATTAGAACGTGATTTTACTGAACCGACTGATTTTGAATCCTATTTGCGTGACCACAATTGGGTAACACCAGCCAAAAGTGCGTCTGGGGCTGAGTCAAAAGGTGCATAGAACAGGAGATAACGATGAAAGTATTGATGGTGGGAGCAACCGGAAAATACGCTAATCACGTTGTTCCTGAACTGAAGCAGCGCGGTGTTGTGATTCGAGCAATGGTGCGACACCAAGAGAAAGTAGATGCAGCGCGACAGCAGGGCGCGGATGAGATAGCGATCGCAGACCTAAACGATTCAGATAGTCTTCGCGCCGCTGCTGCTGGAGTTGAAGGTGTGTTCCATATCAATCCTGCCTTCGCATCCAATGAGGCGGAACTGGGTGTGGCGATGGTTGAAGCTGCTAAAGCTGCTGGTGTTCGCAAGTTTGTTTTCTCCAGTGTCATTCATCCATCGATCTCCAAGCTGAGTAACCATGCGGCGAAGCGTCCGGTTGAGGAAGCGTTGTATGAGTCCGGCATGGAGTTCACGGTGCTGCAACCGACGATGTTTATGCAGAATTTCGACAACGGTTGGAATACTGTGCTGGAGCATCGTCGCTTCTCCCTGCCCTACTCTAAGCACGTGAAGGCATCCTATGTAGACTACCGCGATGTCGCAGAGGTGGCGGCACTGGCTCTGACAGGAGATCGGTTAGACTATGGCACGTTCGAGCTATGTGCGCCTGGTATGGTCGATCGAGTAGAACTGGCAAGGATTATGAGTGAGGCGATTGGATATCCCATTGAGGCGAGTGAATCCCCGTTTGATGAGTGGGCGCAGGCAACACACATTCCGGCAGGTTCCATGCGTGAAGGCATGAGAACGATGTATGCCGACTACGATCAGCATGGGTTTCCTGGTGGCAATGCGCTGGTGCTGCAAGCGATTCTCGGACGGGAACCGCGCACACTGCAACAATACATCCAAGAGCTTGCAAGGCATAAAGCGGTTGCATGACTTCGCTGATTGAGCGTTCAGAATTTCTAAAAGAGGGTCATCTCTAGTCGATATGCCGTGACGCAACATAAATAAGTCGATAAAGCGGACGAAAGAGAGATCTTGGTGGGTTACCAGGGTTGCTTACCACCGCTTCTCTTGGTCGTTGGACGGCACAGCCTATAATTGCTCAAGAGTAAGGGGACACTGAATGACCGATCTGATTCTCACCACTTTCGATTGGGTTCCCAAAACCCCGCGAGGCTATGTGCGTGACATCCGTGTGCGTTGGGCACTAGAAGAGGCTGGGTTGCCCTATCGCGTCGATAGCGTGCCATTTCGTGATCGGGATGCCGAGCATTTTCGCACCAACCCTTCGGACAAGTGCCGTGGTTGACTGATGGAGACATCTCGATCTTCGAGAGTGGTGCGATCTTGCTTCATCTCGGTAATCGTGGTGAAGTCCTGATGCCCGCCGATCCGAGTGGTCGCAGCGAAGTTATACAATGGCTGTTTGCGGCGCTTGCTTCGGTCGAGGCGGCCAGCCAGCCTTGGTCTTTCTTCAAGTTTTCCGGTGACGCCGACGAAACACCGATGCGGCAACCGCGACTTCATCAGGAAGTCGCGGTTGCCGCATATGGAGACGGTGTTGGCAGGACGCAAATGGTTGGTCGGAACCTTTTCCGTCGCCGACATTCTCATGGCAGATGTGCTGCGCCTTGTCGATCGGTTCGACGGGCTGGCAGCCTATCCCGCCTGTCGTGATTATGTTGCGCGCGCCACGGCTCGACCGGCCTTCGTGAAGGCACACGCCGACCAGATGGCACATTTTGCTGCGGCAGACTAAGCAACACCCGACCATTCGATGCAAGCGAAGTGCCGTCCGACAATTCGGGCTTTGTCACTGTCTCGACTGCCGCGAGCATCATGGGGCACTTTTCCACGCTTCTGCGGTGTTCCCTCGAGATGCGGTAATGATCGAGAGCGAAACACGCGACTACGCCGGGCGGTTTTTCTGTCCCCAGTGCGGCTCGTCCATTTTCGCACGCACCGCAGACGAAATCGAAGTGAATCTAGGCACCCTGGATGCTCCTGACCAACTGATGCCAACTTACGAAAGCTGGATCGTCCGTCGCGAGTCCTGGTTGCCGCCGTTTCCGCTCACGAGACGATACGAGCGAGATCGTGATGCCACGGGTCGCTTTGAGGAGTAGGCGGCACAAACGGTGCAACGGCGCGTTACGAGGTGACCGAGATGAACACTTGGGAGAGCGCGATACAAAAGTTTAAGCGATCGCCCTTGACAGATCCGAGTAGTACATTTAGCCTAGTAGTTAATTAACTGCGCGGTTAAATTAGCTGAATGTCCACAGATTCTTTGAGCATCACCCTTGCTGCCCTTGCCGATCCGACCCGTCGAGCTATTCTGGCGCAACTTGCTCAGGGAGAAGCCACCGTTACGGAACTTGCCGAACCGTTTGAGATGAGTCTACCCGCCATTTCCAAGCATCTCAAAGTGCTGGAACGTGCCCAATTAATCACCCGCACCCGCGAGGCACAATGGCGACCCTGCCAGTTTCATCCGGAACCACTGAAGGATGTAGCGGACTGGTTAGATCACTATCGCCAATTTTGGGACCAGAGTTTTGATCGCCTGGATGAGTATCTCCAGGAATTACAGGCAGAGGAGAAAACGAAAATCTCCAGGACTTGTTAAAAATACTGCAACGGAGAAGCCGATGACTCCATTCCGTACATCTCGTGAAATTCCAGCAACCATAGAACATGTCAGCCATCTATCAATCCTAATCTCTCACTGAATCGCCCGGCAATGAAAGAGGAAGAAATACCCGATACAAATATTTTTATGATGTGCGAGGTATTGAATCACAATGCTCTTACCGAATTACCTGCTAGTTATTTCATCAGAAATTGCAGACTTGATGAGCTAGGTATATGGAAAACGATGCCTTTTGATGATGCTGATCTGGCAAAAGGATATGAGGGGTTTATGTCCGATTATTTCACCACGACTTATGGCGGAAAAGAAGAACTCTTTTTGCCAAAACTTTGTTTGTCTGCGATCGGCAAGATAAACCGATCGCCACTTGCTTAAGTTGGAAGGCATACGACGAATTCAATACGATTCAATGGTTCAAAGTCTTGAAAGAGTATGAAGGGCAAGGCATTGGTAGAGCTTTGCTTTCAATCGTCATGCAGAAATTGGAAAGGCGTGATTATCCTGTTTATCTTCACACACAACCATCGAGTTTTCGGGCAATCAAGCTTTACTCGGACTTTGGATTTTCGTTACTTTCAGGTGATGATTTTGGCATCAGAAAAAACGATTTGGATGAATGTCTGCCAATTCTGGAGAAATTTATGCCAAAGGAGTATTTTCGGAAACTTAGAATTACTCCTGCCCCAAAAGAATTTGAGGATGCAGTGAACAAATACGACACCAATCAATTCTGAAGTTGAAGATCGGATAAGATCGACCACTGAAGCGATTGTCAAAGGCTATCTGTCCTTACACCTCGACTGGAGCGGACGTTCACAACCAATTCTTTTACTACTTAGTTTGGTGGTCGCCGCTCAAACGAATCGTTAGGCATCGCACTACGACAAAGCTTGAAGGCGAGTTTGCAATCACCTGGAGTCTTTCAATGATCCCTACCATTACTGCATTTGAACAGTCGCCCGATCGCGGTCAGGGGTTAGCGCGTGATATGCCCGTGCGCTGGGCGCTTGAAGAAGTGGGTCAGCCTTATGAGGTTCGGCTTGTGTCGTTCAGTGCGATGAAGGAAGCCGCGCATCGTGCGCTTCATCCGTTCGGGCAGATTCCGACCTATGAAGAAGGCGATCTTGCCTTGTTCGAGTCGGGGGCGATCGTGTTCCATATCGCCGAGTGCCATGTGGGACTCCTGCCCCAAGATGCCAATGCCCGTGCACGCGCAATCATGTGGATGTTCGCCGCGCTCAGCACAGTGGAGCCTGTGATCGTTCAGAGCGAAGTCGCTGAGTACCTGGAGCGCGACCAGAGCTGGTATGAGCAGCGGCAACCTCTTGTCGAGGATCGCATCCGTAGCCGCTTGGCGGAGTTGTCTAATCGGCTTGGGGACAGCGACTGGCTCGACGATGCGTTCAGTGCTGGCGACCTCCTGATGGTGCAGGTGCTGCGCAGGCTGAACGGATCGAGTTTGATTAAGGAATATCCGAACCTCTGCGCCTATGTCGCTCGTGGTGAAGCGAGGCCGGCTTTCAAGCGTGCTTTCGACGCTCAGTTGGCGGTTTTCACTGGCAAGCCGCCCGATCAGTTGGAAGAATTGGGCTAACAATTCATGACTCACACAACAACCCCATCATTGGAGAGACCATGTCCAAGAAAATCTTTGTGAACCTACCTGTGAAAAACCTGAAGCAATCCATCAACTTTTTTACCAAACTTGGCTTCAATTTCAACCCCCAATTTACGGATGAAAACGCGACTTGCATGATTGTGAGTGATGACATTTTTGTCATGCTATTGACTCACGACAAATTCAAATCTTTCACACCGAATGCCATTTGTGATGCGACAAAAAACACTGAAGTACTGACCTGCTTATCAACTGAGAGCCGAGAAGCAGTTGACGACATGGTGAGCAAGGCGATCGCCGCGGGTGGCAAAACCTACAACGAACCCCAAGATCACGGCTTTATGTACGCGCATGGCTTTCAGGATTTAGACGGGCACATCTGGGAAATTATGTATATGGAACCGGGTGCAGTGAATCAGAATTAGGTGTTGATTGAGTCGAGTACCTTATTGGAGAAACAATATGGTTGATAAAGAGAATCAAACCACCATCACATCCGAACGCGAACTCACAATCACCCGTCGATTTGATGCGCCCCGGAGTCTGGTATTTCAGGTTTGGACTCAACCAGCAGATTTTTCTCAATGGCTGGGCCCGAAAGATTTCACAACCATCGCCTGTCAGATGAATGTAAAAGTCGGTGGCATCTATCGAGCCTGTATTCGCTCTCCGGACGGTAACGATCACTGGATGCAGGGAATTTACCGCGAAGTTATTGCACCTGAGCGACTAGTTTTTACCTTTGCCTGGGAAGACGAAAACAGCCAGCCAAAACATGAAACCCTAGTGACTGTGACGTTTGTAGAGCAAAACAATCAAACGTTGATGACGTTCCATCAGTCCATCTTTGAATCTCCTGAATCGCGTGATTCGCATCGATCTGGTTGGACTGAATGTTTCGATCGCTTAGAAGTCTATCTATCAAATCATTAATCAAAGGAGAACACCATGCACTTGAATCCCTACCTGTTTTTCAACGGACAATGTGAGACGGCGTTTAAGTTCTACGAGAAGTGTCTGGGTGGCAAGATCACGGCAATGATGACCTATGGAGAGTCGCCGATGGCAGAGCAGACCTCCCCAGAATTGCAGCAGAAAATCATGCATACCCACCTGATAATGGGTGATCAAGAATTAATGGGTGCTGATGGTCTGCCGGATATGTTTGAAACTCCCCAAGGCTTTTATGTGTCACTCCACTTCAAAGAACCATCCGAAGCCGAACGTATCTACCACGCTCTATCAGAAAGCGGAACCATCCGAATGCCGCTTCAGGAAACCTTTTGGGCGAGTCGTTTTGCCATGTTCATCGATCAGTTTGGCACTCCCTGGATGATTAACTGTGATCCAGTGTCTTGATGCTTTTAAGCTAACAATTGGCTCTTTGGCAACCCTCATCGATCACTATCTAGTAGAACTCACAAACACATAAGGAGAAAAGTAAATGGAAGCAACACAACAAGAATCAACCATGCAGGCGAAATCGCAAAAAGAGCACCAGTGGCTGCAAAAGCTGGTTGGTGAATGGACTTATGAAACCGAAGCCTCAATGGGGGCAGATCAACCCGCAGAGAAAGCAGTAGGAACTGAGACGGTGAGATCTCTAGGTGATATCTGGGTTCTGGCAGAAGGGCAGGGCGAAATGCCTTGTGGTGGAGCGGCAACGACCCTGATGACCCTTGGTTATGATCCGCAAAAACAACGCTATGTCGGCACCTGGGTTGGCTCAATGATGACGTATCTCTGGTTGTATGAAGATGGCAAATTGGATGCGGCAGGAAAGACGCTGACCCTTGATTCTGAAGGACCTGCGATGTCGGGTGAAGGAACGGCAAGATACAGGGACGAGATCGAGTTCAAAAGTGACGATCATCGAGTCATGACTTCTTCTGTGTTGGGCGATGATGGGCAATGGCAACAGTTCATGATAGTGAATTATCGGCGGCGATCGCACTAATTTAATGACGCTGGAGCAACCCAATGACTCATAAAATTTCTCCATCCAACATCACTTCCACGTTTGTTGTGCTAGAAGACAGTGGTGAAGCAACACCGATTGATGTGAGCGATCGCTTCTACCAAGATCTAGAACACCAATTTGGTGACTTCAAGGGAAAGCGATTGATCTCACACTATACCTTTGACAAGAACTGGGATAGCTGGGAAATGCATCCAGCGGGAGATGAGTTTGTCTGCTTGCTCTCTGGTCAGGCTGATTTTATTTTGGAGCAAAATGGAGTTGAAAGTTTGGTATCCCTCAACGACCCAGGTGATTATGTGCTGGTGCCGCGTGGCATTTGGCATACTGCCAGAGTTCGTTCGCCCAGTTCTCTGTTATTTGTTACACCAGGAGAGGGAACACAGTGCCGTTCTCTGTAACAATCAATCCTGGAGTGTTGAATGAGTTCTCCTAACCATATAATTCTCTGGCGTAGATTGGATCTTCCTGGACACGATGGTTGCCAACTTTGGCAATCTACCAATGGCTGGCAATTGTCTGGTACAACCATTTTTCTGTTCAATCAGATGCCATGCTGTCTCTCCTACGAAGTGAATACCGATATCAATTGGCAAACTTCCACCGCCAGCGTCTCAGGTCATGTAGGCAAATCAGCCGTTGCTCTCACGATATCTGCTCCGCACAGGCAAGCCACCGCTTCTGCCGGAATTGAGCATTGGAGCATCAATGGCTTGGTGGTGGCGGAAACCACAGGCTGCATTGACCTGGATCTGGGCTTTACACCAGCCACAAATTTGATTGCCATTCGTCGGTTGTCGCTAGAGATTGGAGCGCGATCGCAAGCACCCGCCGCCTGGTTAGATTTTCCAGACTTTACGCTGAAGCAACTTGAGCAGCAATACCATCGACTATCAGACTATCAATACGAATATACAGCGCCAGATGTAGGCTATGCAGATGTTCTAGAGGTCGATCGCAATGGCGCAATTACTCGTTATCCATCGCTTTGGGAGATAGAACGATGAAGGCTAACGCAATGGCGCAATTACTCGTTATCCATTGCTTTGGGAGATAGAACGATGAAGGCTAACCCTGGCTGTCATGCCTGCAAACAGTGGTTATGTTCCCTAAAACTATGCTGAATCAGGGGAGCGCACAATTTATCTGGCTGCCACCAGTTCAGCAGATACCTGGAGCATCGGGCGCTCGATTACCTTGTCAATCAAGCCATAGGCGACTGCCGCTTGAGCCGACATAAAGAAATCGCGCTCGGTATCTTGCTCAATCTGCTCCAGCGACTGTCCGGTATAGTCTGCCATCCGCTGATTGATCTGGTTTTTGAGATAGAGAATTTCCTTCGCTTGAATCTCGATATCCACGGCTTGCCCCTGCGCGCCTCCAGAAGGCTGGTGAATCATAATCCGCGAACTGGGTAAACTGCTGCGTTTGCCTTTCGCACCTGCCCCCAACAAAAACGTGCCCATACTCGCGGCAAAGCCATAGCAAATCGTACAAACATCAGGACGAATGTGGTTCATCGTGTCATAAATCCCCAGTCCATCGTACACAGAACCACCAGGAGAATTGATGTAGAGGTAGATATCTTTATCAGGATCTTCGGCTTCGAGAAACAGCAGCTGCGCGACGATTCGGTTTGCCATTTCGGGCATGACGGGTTCTGCTAGAAAAATAATCCGCTCTCGCAGCAATCGAGAGTATAGGTCAAAGGCACGCTCGCCTCGACCCGATTGTTCAATTACAGTCGGAGTCATAATGGGAGTTCCTTGAATGAAGTAGATCAGGACCGTTGTTTAAGCTGCGATTCTTTCGGAGTTGCGCTCTGCGCCAATCGCAAGTTTGAGTTCCAGTAAGTACTTAAGAGTAGACAAGCACATCGTTCCTCTGCGGCTGACGTTGAGATAGCTTTGCGCCTCCAGTCGATCATGAATGACGGTGAGTTTGACTTGAGTTCCAGACGGCTCTAGCAAGAAGCGAACACGGGATGGCTGAGTGTGATCGAAAAACTGGAAGGTGTAGCAAAGTTCGTGCGGGGGGTGCGATCGCAACACTTCCCCTTTACGTTCTAATTCACCCTCTGAGTTGACTTGCTCAACAGGCGACCCCGCTTGCCAATCCGACTGAAGTTGCTCCTCGCCCAAATACTGCTGAGTGAAGGAGCTGCTTGACTGACAAAACTAGGAAGCCGGAATGCAAGAGAGGACAGTAAATT
>NZ_JBJPHS010000070.1:0-36630 GCF_052939495.1 Phormidesmis sp. 146-12
GTTGCTGAATCAGGGGATGAATTGCCCCAAAGCGGCGGGAAACCCAAGGTTCAAGGTGAAAGTTTTTCGCTTCGGGAACTAAAGAGGTTCATTGAACTGAAGTCTCTGATTAAGACTCTAAAAAGTTACGAATCGGAGCTTTCAACTCTCGATCGTGCTGATAAAAAAGGGCATTGAGTTTTAAACTAACCCAACACCCTGCATTTATTGATTAACGCAAGCTAAATTTGCTCACGGTCTAACTCAAGTCAAACGAAGCGGCATACGTGGATGTGACATTGGATTCAAAGGCAATCTTGGTCGCGATCGCGCCCGTATTGACTTCTAAAACCCAATCGCCGCCTTGACCCGTACGATCGTTGGAGGCAGCAACGTCTGCTTTGGCGAGGTCACTCAGCTTTTTGGCGAAGGCTGCCCCACCTGCGCCCGCTCCAATCTTGGAACCATAGAGCAGAATATCTGCATCTGGCGCAAAGGAGGTTGCCCACTTTTGGATACTGTTTTGGTAGATATCGAGCGATCGACTGGTCACTTGAGCGGCTCCCAGCGTAAACACTCCTTCATCTCCAAAGGACACAATATGAATCGCAGAAACTTGGGTGGCTTGGGCCAGCACTTGAGTAATCTGAGCAATGCCGTCCCGTTTTGCATCCAGAACAACCACATTGACCCCAGCGATCGCCCCCGCTACCAAACTTTTGTAGTTAGGCAGCCGAGGGTCAATAAAGACAATTTGCCCACTCAGGGACTCGGCTGGCGTGGGTAGGGTAGTCGGTGTCTCGACAGGAGTGGGATTAGGTAAAGAAGAACTCGCTCCTAGCGGTGATCCGGTTGAGGCGGATCTTAGAGAGAGCCTGCTCGCCGGGTCTTGGATGGTTCCACTTGTGATCGGGGGCTTTTGAAAAAGCAGTTTTATTTCTCCAGACAAAGCAGCCG
This sequence comes from Phormidesmis sp. 146-12, assembly GCF_052939495.1. Classification (NCBI taxonomy): domain Bacteria; kingdom Bacillati; phylum Cyanobacteriota; class Cyanophyceae; order Leptolyngbyales; family Leptolyngbyaceae; genus Phormidesmis; species Phormidesmis sp. 146-12. Next base: position 937 of record NZ_JBJPHS010000070.1, read on the forward strand.
ATGAGGACGTAGATGTTCCACTTATCCAGTTCATAAGTTTATTTAGGTTTCCTTGATATGACCAAATGAAGCACCCTCAAAACCCCAATGACCGTCGCAAATCCAGCATTCTAAAAAGAGGCTGGCGGAAAATTGACTTTTGTGAAAGAACTGACTCAAATGGTGAGAATGACTTAAGAGATTTCACGCAGAGATGGAACTGGCGATCGCTCAAAAGATGCACAGGTTCTGACCATTTGATCAATAGAACTACTTCCTCAACAAATCAATCACCCTCCCAAAGAATACGGAGTTTTTTCCTAACAATGATCGATCCTTACACTGAGAGTTCTGGCAGTCCGGAGCATTTAACACAAAAATTTAAACTTCACAAACTCTTCACAACGCACGATTAATACCTCTCTCGTAAGAGAGAAGACTTCTGTTCTAAAAGTCTCCTTAATTTTACCGAAGTTCGTAAAGTAACACCGTGAAGAGACGGTAAAGAAAGGGCTAATACGGAATCGAAAGCTCGATCGCTAAAGGAGCAAAGATTTAATCGCCCGTAATTCTGGCTAGCGGTTTGAACTGTGCCGACCAAACCGAAATCCACCCTGGCTGATTAGGAGGGCGGCTCTGCCTGCGAAGGTCGGTTTGTTTTCATAGCGGTGAATTGATGCGCCGGGGCTATTTAATCCTGAGTGTTACCCTACAGAAATTTTTGATTAATTAAAAGTAAAACCAGCGTTTTATAAATAAGATATTTTGATTCTTATCAGCATTTTAATATTACTTAAGCAACCATTCCAAAAAGCACTTGTTTGAGACTACTGTTTGTATTCGCGACCATCAGGCATTCTGGCACCTTTGAGTTGAGCGGAGGTTAAGTTTGCGCCCGTCATTTTTGCTCGAATAAAATTTGCTTTTTGGAGATTTGCTCTACTTAAATTTGCTCCTCTCAGATCTGCGCCTTCCAGAATTGCCCCCTGTAAATTTGCGCCCGACAGATCAGCATTCCTGAGATCTGCTCCATACAGATTGGCTTGAGATAGGTTTGCGCTCTGTAGGTTGGCATCTTTTAACTCAACCAGGGCGAGGTTCGATCGCTCCAAATTAACCTTCTCCAGCGTGGCAAAATTGAGTTTCGCACCCTGCAACGCTGCCGAATTGAGGTTTGCGCCCCGCAGATTTACACCGTCTAAAACAAAGCTGTACAAACTGACTCCAGGCAGATCACATCCCTCGCACTGTCCGGTGTTGAGCAACTTTTGGAGTTGAGGTGAATCTGCTGCCACAGCCGTCGTGAGCGAGAACCCGAACGATAGAAAAATCAGGAGCGGCGACAATTTCATGGCGATCGACAATGGTAGGGTTAAATCGGTTAAAGAGGCGTGACGGGCCGCAACTCGCCTGGATCTTCTACCCTAAAGGATATGCCAAGGAGCAACCCAATGGAGCAATATTACAAACCAGAGCATCTTCCTCATTTTGGTCAAATCGGGGAAGGTAGCCCAGAACTTGCAGAAAAGTTTTTTGCGTACTATGAAGCGGTGTTTGCAGAAAGTGCTTTGTCAAAGCGGGAAAAAGCCTTAATTGCTTTAGCAGTTGCCCATACCGTTCAGTGTCCCTATTGCATTGATGCTTATTCTAAAGAATGCCTTCAGCAAGGGTCTGATCTGGAGCAAATGACAGAAGCTGTCCATGTGGCAACGGCGATTCGGGGTGGTTCTTCGCTCATTCATGGGCTGCAAATGCTTGATCATGTCAATCAGGTGGCGATGTGATCGGCGTGTTGAATTAACAGATTTGGGTCATGAATTGTAGACACTTTAGTAGACACTTTAAAAGCTGAGGTCATGGAACTTTCTGAAACGCAGTCTAAAACAAATCTTTTGAGCCATTCTGAAGCGGAATCTGAGACCAGTTCAAAAAGAACCAAGGCAACGTCATTGCACAAAAGACATGCGCCACTAGCATCGACTCAATATCAACACAGCGTATTGGCTGACGTTGATCTATCCCACACCCTACATGAAGGCAACTTTGCTAAAACACTAGGACAACATCCTCTAACGCCTGCCAAATTAGAGATTTTTCAGATCAATATCGGCAAGTTGTGTAATATGACCTGTCGTCATTGTCATGTGGATGCGGGCCCCGATCGTACTCAAGAAAACATGAATCGTGAAACGATCGACCTTTGTCTTCGGGCCCTTGATCTGACTGAGGCTCATACGGTTGATATCACGGGAGGCGCACCCGAACTCAATCCGCACTTTCGCTATCTCGTCGATCAATGTGTCGCACGCGGAAAACAGGTGATCGATCGCTGCAATCTCACGGTGTTGTTGCTGCCTCGAATGGAGGATTTGCCTCAGTGGTTGAGCGATCGCGGGGTCGAAATTGTCTGTTCTCTGCCGCATTATCGTCAGCGCAATACCGATGCTCAACGCGGAGACGGTACGTTTGAGAAGTCGATCGCCGCTCTCCATCTGCTCAATGCAGCCGGATATGGACAGGGCGACCCCCAACGCAGACTGACGCTGATGAGCAATCCGGTAGGCGCTTTTTTGGCCAGTAGTCAGACCAAGCTAGAGCAAGAATGGAAGACAGGGTTGCGGAAGAATTATGGCATTGAGTTCGATCGTTTGATTACGCTAAACAATATGCCGATTTCTCGCTATCTAGAATGGCTGGAGCAATCGGGCAACTTGCAGACTTATCTAGAACTGCTGGTGAATTCCTTTAATGCCGCGACGGTGAATGGGTTGATGTGTCGCAATACGATTTCAGTGTCCTGGGATGGGCGGCTTTATGACTGCGATTTTAACCAAATGCTGGATCTGGAGTGTCGAGCGAGCGATCGTCCCCCCCACATTCGCGACTTTAATCCCGTCGAACTTGCACAGCGTCAAATTGTAACGGGTCGTCATTGTTTTGGCTGTACGGCTGGGTCGGGAAGTTCTTGTGGCGGGGCATTGAGTTAAGGTGAGTTCAATGATGCGAGTTTATGTTGTGAATTCAATGTTGTGAGTTTAATGTTGTGAATTCAATTTGGTTTGGTGTTTAGAGCTTCTGCCTCCCAACTCCCCATTCTGGGAGACTTTGAGTTAATTACAGTTTCAAAGCGTCTTAACCTTCATGACTACAATTACGGATACACTCAAACGTCGTCGTCAACAGCTTGCTCAACTGATGGATCGCCCGATCGTTCTCTGGTCGGGCAGTCACAGTTCTCGTAATTTTCCGGCTAATACGTTTCCGTTTCGCGCGAGTAGTCATTTTCTCTACTTTGCGGGGTTGCCGTTGGAGAATGCGGCGATTCGGTTGGAGGCGGGAAAACTGATGCTGTTTGTGGATGAAGCGAGTCCAGCGAGTGCGCTCTGGCATGGAGCTTCCCCAACACGAGAAGAACTGGCCGCAACGATCGCCGCCGATGCTGCCTATCCCCTTTCAGCGTTAGAAAACCATGTTAAAGAGGCTGCCACAATCGCCGTTCAAGATCCGTTGACTCGACAGGAACAATCTCGCTGGTTAGATCGAGCGATCGCTTCGCCTAAGTCATCTCAAGGAGTGGATCTCGAATTAGCTCAAGCGATCGTTCGTCTCCGCCTCACTCACGACGATGCTGCGCTCGTAGAGATGCGGAAAGCGGCTGCCGTCACCGTAGAAGCTCATCAAGCAGGAATGGCAGCAACCTCTGATGCCAAACTTGAGGCAGACATTCGTGGTGCAATGGAACGGGTGATCATCGCTCACAATATGACTTGTGCTTATAGCAGTATTGTCACCGTGCATGGAGAAGTGTTGCACAACGATCGCTATCATCATCCGGTGCGATCGGGCGATTTGCTATTAGCCGATGTGGGTGCAGAAACTTCGACAGGCTGGGCATCGGATGTGACGCGAACGTGGCCCGTTTCTGGCAAATTTTCAGCGACTCAGCGCGATTTGTATGACGTTGTTCTGGCTGCTCACGACGCTTGTATTGCCAAAATTCGTCCAGATGTGGAGTATCGAGACATTCACTTACTCGCCTGTGAGACGATGGCTCAGGGACTCGTCGATCTCGGCATTCTCAAAGGGCAACCTGCGGATCTGGTCGAGCTGGATGCTCATGCGCTGTTCTTTCCTCACGGAGTCGGGCACCTGTTGGGCTTGGATGTCCACGATATGGAAGATCTGGGCGATCTGGCAGGATACGAAACCGGGAGAACTCGCAGCCCACGATTTGGATTGGGATATTTGCGGCTCGATCGTCCTCTAAAAGCTGGAATGGTGGTGACGATCGAACCTGGTTTTTACCAAGTTCCCGCAATCTTGCAAGACTCAACCTATCGCGAGACTTATCAGCATGTGGTGAACTGGGAGCGTTTGGCAGAGTTTAGCGACGTGCGCGGCATTCGCATTGAAGACGATGTATTGGTCACAGAAACCGGATCTGAAGTGTTGACTGCTGACTTGGCGAGTGAAGGGGAAGCGATCGAGCGGCTAAAATGAGCGGCAGCAAACGACACTTAAATGAAGCGCAAAGCCTTGCTTATTCTGCATCGTTATGCTGCTGCAATCGCTTTGATTAATCTGCACTCACTTGACTCTTTACCTTAGTGGTTCGTCTTCCCCAAGGCTTCAGAACTGAAATTCCAATGATGACAAAGAGAACGAGAACTTGAATAATGGTTCCAAGCAATACACCTTTGGCATCGAACCCGTAAATTGGATCGTTAAGGGCTTGCAATCCTGCTTGTCCAGAAAGTCTAGCAGCAACGTTGCCCCACGGGAACAGCCAAAACGTACCAAAAATAACTAATCCAGTCGTCAGCACCCATTTCGTAATTACCCAGTAAAACTTGGTGAAGCCGTAATTTGTCACCCAGCAAAGAAAGGTTGCTGTCACAACTGAACCAATAGCTGAGGGAATCACAATCCAATCATCGAGCAGAGTAATTGCAGAATCCAGGGTATGCAGCACCTCTGCATTGGTTGAGTTCGTATTTCTTAATGAGAGAAGAAACATACTCAAAACGGCTCCTGTCCACAGTGCAGCAAAACCAACGTGCGCCGACAGTAACCAGTTTTTTTGATTGACACTCAGTTTTGGCATTTTTCCTCCTAAAGCGTTGCAACTAAAAGTCCTAAAGTTCTGGGCCTGCACTGATTCAAATTCCGTGAGGCGAAGATAAACGTATTGATATTCAATATATTAAGTAATTTTCAAAAAATCAACCTCGAAAGGCTGCGATCGCTAGTGAAAATTTTCAACAATTTGGTCAAGGAGCTTTAAGACGCTTTCTTGCTCTGCTTTAGAGATGTTGTTTGTTGCCCTCTTTATCGTCTCTGCGCCAAGGGGTGGTAGCGCATTCATGAGTTGTTTTCCTTCTTCTGTTAGCCAAACTCGAACAATTCGGCGATCACTGGAATCGCGTTCTCGGTAGACAAGGTTGCGCTCCTCCATCCGATCCACAACTCCGGTTAGCGTTGCGCCTAACTGCTTCAATCTGTCAGCAATTCCTGTCGTCGAAAGACCGTCTTCCTCCCATAAACAGCACAAGACAAGGTAGTGAAACGGAGTCAGTCCGTAGGGCTCAAGCCGCTCTAAAAAATCTCGGTACATCAGTTGAGAAGCAAGTTTCAGCTTATACCCCAAATTGTAAGGAGCTAAAGCATGTTGCCATTGCTGGAGAAAATCAGCATTAGAGGATGAGCCAGGCATTTGGTAAAGGGGTTGACTGCTCAACTAGATAGTCAATACATTAACTATTCTATGATGCTTACTTAACCAACCGCCTTAAATCACAGCCCTGTTGACTTTTTGGGAATAATTCAACCTTGCAACTCAAAGTTTAAGGGCGCTCCTTCATTGGATAGAAGAAACGCCCGTTTTGGATCAATCATTTAATTTGCGTTCAGAAGCTGAACGATCGCCCTTTCTCAACTCGATCTAGCTCAAACCGACGTTGCTGCGATCGTAGCCACTTCCAGGAGTTGGGTAGTCTTCGCCTTTGGTGTGGTTGGAGAGGTTTGCGACTTCTGCGGGAATGCCCAACTCGGCAGCCGTCCGGCTCAACATGGACTGTTGACGATTTTTGATCATTTGGTGATGACGCACCATCAATGCACGGGATTGATCTTGGACTGACATGGTGAATTCCTCCAGTTCTTTAGCTTTTCTGTACCTGAAACTAATATACCAGAGAAATTCTGTATTGAAAGCTACAAAATGTGAATAAGTCATAGAAATTTGACAAACATTTGATTGATTTTGAGCAATGTTTTGCGGAGCGATGCCCAAAACGATAAGCTCAAAACACTTAAGAAAGGGTTAAGAGAAGATGTCTACTGGCGAAAATTGGTTAGAAATCGGCTCACACGTCTGGTTTTATCGGGAAGTCGAGCCGACTGGACAGAGTAACCGACTGCCCGTTCTCTTGCTGCATGGGTTGGTGTCTCAAAGCTACAGTTGGCGAGAAGTCATGCCCGCTTTGGCAAGTCAGGGATTTCGGTCGATCGCCCCCGATTGGCCCGGCTGTGGATTTTCAGGAAAGCCTGATCGCCGCGATTTTGCCTACACACCGGATGCGTTTCTGACTGCGCTTGCTGATTTTGTTAAAGAAATGGAGTTAGAAAAATTCTCGATCGTCGCTCAGGGCTACCTCGGTTCGGTCGGCATTCAATATGCGCTGCGGCACCCTCAACAGGTCGATCGCCTCGCCATTTTCAACGCCCCGGTTTCTCAAACTGCCAAACTGCCCTGGAAGCTAAGGCAAATGGGCATTCCGCTCGTAGGTGACATGTTGACGCAAGATCCGCTGCTGGTCGATCGCACCCTAGAAGGCGGTGGGGGCTATCGGATTGAAGACAATGACTTGGATATTTATCGTCGTCCCTGGCTCAAAAGTTCTGATGCGGGGCGATCGCTGTTGACCACGATTCAAAAGCTCCAACTTAAGGAGACGACGCTAGAAATTGAAACGGGCTTGAGCCAATGGACACAGCCATTACTATTAGCCTGGGGCGATCGTGATCCGTGGTTGCCAAAGAGTGTGGCGGAAGCGATTACCCAGTCCACCAAAAACGCAGAATTTGTCGAACTCGAAGAAGTCGGGCACTATCCGCAAGAGGACTGGCCCGAAAAAGTCAGCGAAGTGCTTCAAACCTTTTTGAGAAGGCAAGCTTGACCCTGGGGAAACAATTTCATTCGCGAATTAGACTGGAGGTTGGTAGACGATCGGGAGAAGCAAATGCGGCGATTGACTTTATTGGGAACGGCGATCGGATTACTGCTTAACGGGTTCGCTCTGCCAAGTCAAGCGGCTCCAGACTCAACCTGTCCGACTCCTGCGCTTTCTCGTGTCACTCGCCATCGGGTCAAATCGGGCGAAACGCTGGAAAGTATTGCGCGTCGATACAATCTGATTCCCGCGACGCTGATGGGCATGAACGCAGTTTTGAGAGAAGGCAAAGCGCCGATCGGGGCTGAAATTCTCGTTCCTCCCTACAATGGAATTCGCGCCGAAGTGCCTGCGGGTCAGACGTTGCGAAATCTTGCGGCTAAATATAAAGTGCGTCCCGATCTGTTGTTTGAGGTCAATGGCTGTCAGCCTGCGCCCAAAGTGGTGTTTATTCCCGGTGTCAACTGGTCGCCTGTCTCAGAAAGTCGATTGCCTGTCGCCAAGGCTAATCCCAATGTTTTGACCCGCTATCCGCTTTCTGCCAATTCTCCGGTGCTGCTGGGCTATGGGTGGTATCTCCCCGCTGGGCAGGACAAACCTGTGTTTCATAGTGGCATCGATTTGTCGGCGGCGATCGGTTCCCCGGTGCGAGCGGTCGGAGACGGAACGATCGCCTTTGCAGCCCAACAAGGAGCTTACGGAAATCTGGTTGTTATTAACCATCAGCAAGGCTATCAGACTCGTTATGCCCAGTTAGGCGGTATCAAGGTCAAAGTGGGACAAACCGTGAAAAGTGGACAAACGATCGGCACCGTCGGCAGCACGGGCAGCCCCAGTTCTAACGGCCCTCACCTGCATTTTGAAGTGCGATCGAACTCCAATTTAGGCTGGGTTGCAGAAGATCCCAATCCCTTTTTGCGTCAGAAACCTTAATTCGACATCAGTTCGATCAAGTTCTTTTCGCTTCTCAAATCCTCGCCCCTTAAATCCTCCATTCTGAGAGACTTTGAACTTCATCAACTACACGTCACGATTTGTCTTTTCTCAGTCGATCGAGTTCTTTTTCTAAGTGCGATCGCATCTGTTCAGCCTGGTGGTATGTGGTCGATCGAATGGATTCATCAGGTTTGAGAGAACGACTCCAGGGACGCTCGATCGGCTGTAGGAAATAGCGCAAACGAGTTCTCATCGCCCAAACACCCATTGAGGGAAACAGCACAAACACCAGCAGCAAGGGTGACACGGGCAACAACGGCATTTTGAGCCAGCGAGCCAGCCTTCTACTATTCAACGTCCACGGATGCAAATATTCGCTACCCAGACAAGCTACCGGGAGAATCGGCACCTGAGCACCCACGCTGAGACGAATAAAACTGGGATCAAACCTGGCTAACTGATAGCGATCGCGCCAACCCTTCGCCAATCCTCGCCAACTTTCGGGAGCGTATAACAAAACGGTGGAGCGATCGCAGGTCTGAACGGCGGTTTCAAAACGCTGCTTTTCTGCTCGAATTCCTCCTAACACCTGTGCCCAACCCGGCGGCAACCACCACACCAGCCAGGGATGGTCAAAGAAAATCGGATGCGCCACTGGCTCGACAAACCAGCCTTTTTTTTGATTGAGCAACACGCCCAGACACAAAAAATCCCACGGAAAGCACATGCCTGCATGATTGAGAGCAACAATAACGGGGGCGGAGTCGGGTAGATTCTCAACTTGATGCAGCTCGGCTCGAAAATAACGCTGCGCGATCAGGGTCAAAATTTCCCGCTGAAAGATCTGCTGATAGTGAGGATCAGGATCGCTAATAAAAGAGCGAGGCGATCGACATCCCAACCGTAGCCATCGGATCAGCAACGCCACATAAAACCCGCCCGGAATCAAAAACAGCCCATACTCCAGCCAATTCCAGCCGTCGGGGTCAGGGTGGTAGTGCTGCCAGTGACGGTTAAACAAAATCAGCCAACCGGGAGGATACCAGAGGCAAACCCAATCAAACCAGCCAAACGAATACGCGCTATCTGACTTCTTCACGTTCTAACTCAGTCACTCATAACCTACGGTATCTAATGACATAGCTTGCGATCGGACAAATCCGATACCCCCTTAAGGTATTTTTTGAGAGCGGCGATCTCTTCGAGTTACCCGCAAGGGGGGTCGCTTCAAGTTGCCTACAAGGGGTCGCAGCGATCAACTTCCAATTCCTATCAGGTTTTTCTGAACTAAAAGAATTTAAGGTATTCATTCTCATCTATTGATCACTAAAGAATTTCAATCAAAAGATGCGGAAAGATTGAGAAGTAGTCAGATGGATCAGTAAGATTTCTAGACACGGAAAAAGCTGCTTCTAACGTTCTAGTGTTAACTTGATCTGCAACCTATTAAAGGTATCAAGTTTCATCTATAAATAACTCTGACTGTTCTCTAGAAGTGTTGAGAATCATTAAGAAAAAGTCTATTTAAAGCAAACACATCCCTTGATAAATCTCCCATTTATAGAGCTAACCAGAACTGCTTAAATGCAATGATAGGTATTTACTTATGGATTCAATTTAAGATTTCTTTTGTAATTTGGCTCATTACGCTGGACTTTAGGGGACTTGAGACAGTAATGTTATTTCAAGCGTGTTAGCTAAGTTACTCAAACCAAATAACGGACTTAATAACTACTAACAGCCACCCAAAGATCGATCAGCTTTCAAAGCGATTGATTGCAATTAGGAACGATTTTTTTAATTAAATAAGTTAGCAGATTCTTGATGAAAACTCACGTTCATTCTTGAGACTGTTGCTTGCGATTTCGGCACCCTTTGAAGCGCAAATCAATGGGGATTCGGTTTTCATATCCAAGGCTAAGGAGAGCGTTATGACTCGGTTTGAATCGGTTTCTAGGCGGCGGTTTCTATTAACAGCTGGCGCAACAGCAGCCTCTTCTGTTTTACTAAAAGGCTGTCTGGGCAATCCTCCTGACTCACTTACTAATAGTGGTCAGACTTCTCCGGCTGCAACTCCTGTGGTCAACGTCAAGCCGGGAGAAGAACCAGAAGTCAAAACGGTGAGATTGGGATACATTCCGATCGTCGAGGCGGCTCCTTTAATCATTGCTCAAGAGAAGGGATTTTTCGCTAAATATGGCATGAGCGAAGTCAAGGTTGACAAGCAAGCCAACTGGGGTGCAGCGCGAGATAATGTCAAAATTGGCTCTGGTGGCGGCGGCATTGATGGCGGACAGTGGCAGATGCCCATGCCGTACTTGATCACCGAGGGGCTGATTACTGACAACACCAAAATTGATATGTATGTGTTGTGTCAGTTAAACACTCAAGGGAATGGAATTGCGATCGCTAACAAACACGCAGGTAAGAACATTGGGTTAAAGCTAGACAACCAGGTTGCGCTCTTTAGTCAACTCAAGTCAGCGGGTTCTAGATTCAAAGCAGCCTACACGTTTCCGAGAGCCAATCAGGAGTTTTGGATTCGCTACTGGTTAGCGGCAGGTGGCATCAATCCGGAGACAGACGTAGAGTTGCTCACCGTCCCCGCATCGCAAACCGTCGCAGACATGAAACGAGGGGCAATGGATGCCTTCAGCACAGGCGACCCCTGGCCCTACCGCATTGTTGCAGACAACAATGGATTCATCGCGGCATTGACTGCGGAAATGTGGAAAGCACACCCCGAAGAATATTTTGCAATCCGAAAAGACTGGGCAGATAAGCATCCCAAAGCCACCAAAGCGATTCTGAAAGGAATCATGGAAGCGCAACAGTGGTGTGATAACTTTGACAACCGTAAGGAACTGTCACAGATCCTAGCTCGGCGAGAATATTTTAATGTGCCAGAGACCGTCTTGCTAGAGCCGCTGATGGGTAAATACAACCTGGGCGAACGCACGATCGACGACAAATCGATGGCAGTTCTCTACTGGAAAGACAGCAAGGGCAGCGTTTCTTATCCTTACAAGAGTCATGATTTGTGGTTCTTAACGGAGAGTGTCCGCTGGGGCTTCTTACCCAAAGAGACATTGACGACTGCGAAGGCATTGATCGATCGCGTCAACCGCGAAGACATCTGGAAGGAAGCGGCCAAAGAAGCTGGAATTGCCGCCGCCGACATTCCCACCAGTACTTCTCGCGGCGTAGAAGAATTCTTTGACGGCATCAAGTTTGACCCAGAGAACCCTCAAGCTTATCTAACCAGCTTAAAAATCAAAAAAGTCTGATCAACCTTGAGTTTCGAGTGATCAACGCCGATCTAAAACTCATCCCTCATCCCTCTTATCTAGGAGTTAATTCCATGACCGTCGCTCAACCCAACACCGTCGCACCTGTTAAGAAGTCACGCGCCGCTAATGCAAAACTCAAAGAACGGATCGAAGATTTTGTTTATCCACTGATTGCGATCGCTGTCTTACTCATCCTTTGGCAACTGTTTTCTTCTCTGCCGGGGGCCACACTTCCCAGTCCGGTGCGAGTTGTGCAAGAAACCTGGGTGCTAATCTTCTGGCCGTTTTACGACAAAGGCGGCACCGATAAAGGACTGGCACTACAGGTATTTGAGAGTTTGAAGCGGGTTGCAGTGGGCTATACACTCGCAGCGATCGTGGGTATTGGCGTTGGCATTCTCGTTGGTTTGAATAAGGGAATGTCGAAAGCACTCGATCCGATCTTTCAGATTTTGAGAACCGTTCCTCCGTTGGCGTGGGTTCCCATTGCATTAGCAGCATTACAACAAAACCAACCTGCTGCCTTGTTTGTCATTTTCATTACATCAATCTGGCCGATTTTGATTAACACTGCTGTTGGCGTTCGTCAGATTCCTAGCGATTACAACAACGTGGCCAAAGTGTTGAACTTGCCCAAGTCAGAGTACTTCTTTAAGATTCTCTTTCCGGCTGCACTGCCTTACATTTTCACCGGGTTGCGGATCTCGATCGGGCTTGCCTGGTTAGCTATCATCGCTGCTGAAATCGTGATGTCTGGCATCGTCGGCATCGGCTTCTTTATCTGGAACGCTTACCAAAACAGCCAGGTCAGCGAAATCATTTTGGCACTGGTCTACATCGGTTTGGTGGGCTGGGCACTCGACAAGATCATGGCGTACATTCAAGACCTGATTTTGCCCCCAAGCCAGAAGCAGTAGGGATGAGGGATGAGGGATGAGGGATGAGGGATGAAGTAAGAGAAGGAATGCGTTGGCGTTGGTAATTTTTGTTCACCACCTTATCGCTTTCTCGCTCTTTACTCCTAGCCTTTACCCCTCAGTTTTTATCCCTCATCCCTCACTTTTCATCCCTCATCCCTCATTCCTTCTTAAATTCCCTCATCCCTCATCCCTCATCCCCACTCTTCATCCCTGCTAGTCATGTCTAAATTTGTTGCTGTCGAAAACGTTGAAAAGACTTTTCCCCTTGCCAATGGTGGCAGCTATGTTGCGCTCAAGGGGATTGACCTGGAGATTCGCAAAGGTGAATTTATCTCGCTGATTGGTCACTCTGGCTGTGGTAAATCTACGCTGCTGAATATGGTCGCGGGGCTGGATTTGCCGACCGATGGCGTGGTGATGCTTGAAGGCGAAGAGATTCTCAAGCCGGGGCCCGACAAAATGGTTGTGTTCCAAAACTATTCGCTGCTGCCTTGGATGAGCGTTCGGCAAAATATTGAACTGGCTGTCAATAACGTGTTGGCTCATCTGTCAGTCGAAGAACGCAAAGAAATTGTTGAACAAAACATTCAAATGGTCGGACTGGGACACGCCGCCGAGAAGCCACCCGACCAGCTTTCTGGAGGGATGAAACAGCGCGTCGCGATCGCGCGTGCCTTTGCCACCAAGCCCAAATTGATGTTGTTGGATGAGCCGTTTGGGGCATTGGACGCATTGACTCGCGGCAACCTCCAGGAAAAGCTGATGGAGATTTGCGAAGAAAACCATGTGACGACGGTGATGGTGACGCACGATGTCGATGAAGCGATTTTGTTGAGCGATCGCATTGTCATGCTCACCAACGGCCCCGAATCCAAAATCGGTCAAATTCTCGAAGTAGACATTCCTCGCCCTCGCAAGCGCATGGAAGTGATCACCCACCCCAACTACTACAGCTACCGCAGCGAACTGATCTACTTTCTCAATCAGCAAAAGCAAATCAAAAAACTGCGTGCTAGAAAGACCACCGCTGTCGCTCGTCACGGGTTAGAAAAAGTCAATCTAGAAATCGGGTTTGTGCCTTTGACGGCTTGCGCTCCGTTGGCGATCGCTAAAGAAAAAGGCTTCTTTGCTCATCATGGGTTAGATGAAGTCAATCTGGTGCGCGAATCAAGCTGGCGCGGCATTCAAGACGGAATTGCAGGTGGCTACATCGACGCGGCTCAAATGCCTTCAGGAATGCCTGTCTGGTTGACGACTGGGGGAATGGATGGCAAACCGATTCCGATCGTCAGCGCTCTCACCCTCACCCGCAACGGGAACGCGATCACACTCGACAAACGCTTTCAAGAACAGAACGTTTATACGCTGAGTGACCTGAAGCGAATGCTACTAGAAAGCACCGATACCCGTCACATGTTTGGGGTGGTGCATCCTGCGTCAATGCATAATTTATTACTGCGTTACTGGTTGGCGGCCGGGGGAATTGATCCCGATAAAGACGTTTCGATTACCACGCTGCCTCCCGCCCAAATGGTGGCTAACCTGCAATCAGACAGCATTGACGGCTACTGTGTCGGTGAACCCTGGAACATTCGGGCGGCGGTCGAAGAGATTGGCTACACGATCGCCACCGACCTCGAAATCTGGAACGGTCACCCTGGTAAAGTTCTCGGTGTTCGTGAAGATTGGGCCAATGCCTATCCCAACACCCATGTCGCCCTGGTCAAAGCTCTGCTCGAAGCTTGTCGCTACTGCACAGATGCCAACAATCACGAAGAGATTCGTCAAATCCTATCGCGCAGTGAATATCTGGCCTGCGAAGTGGATTACATTCAGCTAGGCGATCCAAATTCAGCCGTGTGTGACCTGCATCCTTCTCCCAAAGAGTACGCGCACCACCAATTTTATGGGCAAGGAGTCAACCGTCCCAGTCGTACCGAGCATCTCTGGCTCATGACTCAATTAGCGCGCTGGGGTGACATTCCTTTCCCACGCAACTGGGTTGAAATTTTGGAGCGCGTTTGCAAAGTGAATGTGTTTAGCGTAGCGGCACGAGAATTGGGCCTCTCTGATCTGACCTACAGCCGAGGTGCGATTCATCTGTTTGATGGGGTGACCTTTAGCGCAGACGACCCGATCGCTTATCTTAACGACCTCAAGATTAAGCACGACATCTACATGGCAGAAATTGCCCTCGATGCCCCCTTGCCTCGCACCGCGTAAACCCCTAGGATGCTCCCAAGACACCCATGCAAACACTTAAGACGAGCGAAACGTTAATGACTACGACAACGCAAGTTCGAGACTCTGTGACACCCAAGACTCAGAAAGATTTTCTGGTCGTGGATAATGTCTCTAAAATCTATCCCACCCGCGACGGCGGCACCTACACTGTCTTAGAAAATGTCAATTTGACGGTTCAGCAAGGTGAATTTATCTGCGTGATTGGTCACTCAGGCTGCGGCAAAAGTACCTTACTGAATATGGTCAGTGGCTTTGCTCAACCCACCGATGGCGAAGTCAGACTGCAAGGCAAACCGATTACAAAACCGGGGCCCGATCGCATGGTCGTGTTTCAGGGATATGCGTTGTTGCCCTGGCTGTCGGTGTTTGAGAATGTCTATTTGGCCGTTCATTCGGTCTATCCCGACAAGTCCAAAGCTGAGAAGACGATGATTGTCAAAGATCACCTGGCGATGGTGGGTCTGACCGAAGCGGCGGAGAAAAAGCCTCCCCAAATTTCGGGTGGGATGAAACAACGGGTGGCGATCGCCCGCGCCCTTTCGATTCGCCCTGAAGTGTTGATTCTTGACGAACCGTTTGGCGCATTAGATGCGATTACCAAAGAAGAACTGCAAGAAGAACTGCTGAAGATTTGGAATGAACACCGCTGTACCGTTCTAATGATCACGCACGACATTGACGAAGCGCTGTTTCTCGCCGATCGACTGGTGATGATGACCAACGGGCCAGCCGCTGCAATTGGCGAAGTGTTAGAGATTCCGTTTAAGCGTCCTCGCGATCGGGCCCGCATTATGGAAACACCCGAATACTACAAAGTTCGCAACTATGCGCTTGACTTCCTCTATCATCGTTTTGCCCACGACGACACCGAATAAGTCGCCCTCAGTTTTCTACTCCCCCTAAACAACTGCACGATCGAGGTTTTGTGGCCGCGATCGTGCTTTCTTTTCGGGAACCTCTACGTTAATGGATAGGAGTTTTCAAACGAATAAGACAGATCGTTTATGGGTAACAGTCCATTGATCTCTGACTCTGATCTCTAAATCGAGCGATCGCCTCAGTCCAACCTAAATCTCTCACGGCATCGCCTTCGGAAAAATAGCATCATCAATCACTCGTCCACTCACAGGAACTGAAAGCACCACAGAAGTCGTGACGGCTGCGTGAGGAATAAAGTGATCCACGAGTTGCTCTAGGTGGCTGACAGAAGTAACAACTACCTTAACCAAATAATGATCATTCCCAGTTATGCGGTAGCAAGCCTGCACTTCTGGTAACTCTTGTAGCAACGATCGCACCTCCTGGCAGCGATGCCCAAAGGATTTGATCATCACAAATGCAGCGATCGGTAACCCCAGTTTTTCTAGATCTAATTCTGCTCGATAGCAATTAATGATCCCGGACTCCTCCAAACGTCGAACCCGTTCTGCAACCGCTGGAGAAGACAGTCCTACCCGTTGCCCTAATTCCTTAAACGGAATGCGAGCATCTTCTTGCAGAATTGTGAGAATTCGCCAACTTGTTGCATCTAGCATTTTTTGAGCATTCTGAGTCATAACTTTAAGCTAATAGGATTTAAGCTGATAAGGCGAAACTCAAATAATACCTTTTTATTTTAGGGCTATCTCGCTAAACACGTTAAACCTTACATTCATAAAAGCGCACTAACCCTATAAATTAGATACATCTCATCCTTGAATCTAATTTTCTAATGCCTACCTCAGCCCAAATTTTAGTTTGTCCGGTTACGCCATTTCTGGGTGCTGAAATCGCAGGAGTCGATGCTTCGAGCAAACTTGCACTGGATAGTCTAGCTCGACTCAATCAAGCACTCCTTGAACACCAGTTATTAATTTTACGAGACCAGGTTTTAACAGTTGAGCAACAGATTGCCTTTAGTGCCCAATTTGGTGAATTGGAGAGATTTAGTCCACACCCACATTACGTGAACTATCCTGAGATTTTCCCCGTTTCCAATCGTGAAGAGGATGGCTATTTGAATGTAGGGCACTACTGGCATCATGACGGTTCATTTATGGAAACCCCAACTAGTTTGTCACTGTTTTACTTTCTCAAAGCGCCGCTCAAAGGTGGAGATTTTCTGTTTACGAACATGTACCTTGCCTACGAAACTCTGCCAGAGGCTCTCAAACAGCAAGTTGAGCATCTGGAGACAATTCACCAAAACGGGGTTGTTCATGCGCTTGTTCGGAGACATCCCATAACAGGGCGCAAAGCACTCTACATCAACATGGGATTAACAGCAGGCATTGTTGGATTCTCCCATGAAGAGAGCGTCTGGCTGATTCGAGATTTGAACCGTCATCTAAATCGTCCAGAGTTTGTGTATCGCCACAAGCCTGAAATTGGAGATTTAATGATTTGTGACAACGCCTCTGTTGCCCATTTTGCAACTTATGCAGACTCTCAACATCCCCAACTCCAACGCCGCACAACTGTTTGTGGAACAGCCCAATTTTAGAAGCAATATGCCTCAAGTCTCGACCGAAGAAATATCTTTGATGAGTCTCAGCCGCTTTGAGGCTTTCAGTGACGGAGTGTTTGCGATCGCCATGACACTGTTGGTGATTGAAATCAAAGTCCCCAATCTATCGCAGACAACCTCTTCAGAAGCGATCACTGAAATGCTGCATGTCGGATCACATCTTCTCAGCTACGTCACGAGTTTTCTCGTCATTGGAGTTATTTGGCTAAATCACCATGCACTGTTTCACTTGCTTAAGCGTATCGACCGTGCGGCACTGGCAATTAATTTAGTTTTACTGATGTGCATTGCGTTTATTCCCTACTCCACAGCGCTAATTGGAGCTTATGCAAATCTTCAGCCTGTTGTCATGTTTTACGGCTTGTCTTTGATGCTCACAGGTCTGGTGTACAATACGCTGTGGTTTTACGTTGTGCATCAGTATCTTTGGAGACACCCTCACACTCATCGTCGATTTATTCGTCGAGCTTCCTTGTGGAGCGTTGGCTACCCCGTGCTTTACCTGCTTGCATCTCTAATGTCTCTGGTCAGCACAACTTTGAGTCTGGTTCTGTATATTTTGATTCCACTGTTCTACTTGTTTCCTAGCGCGATTGATCGTCAGGTAAACGGATCACCCGATAAATCGTCTTAGTGGGCTTCTCAAAATTGATTCTAATGAGGACTGCTACACATTTCACCCAAAGCAGGAGGAGCTTTCATGGATTTCAACCACAAGGCATTGCTGAATCACAGTATGAATTCTCCTGGACACCCAATGCTGAGAGGAGTCAGACGTTTCAAAGTCCCCCAGAATGGGGGATTTAGGGGGCGAGAGGACACCCTTTACAGATTCATCCCGCAATTCAGCAACGCCTTATTTCGCTAATTCGGCTTGCTTTTGGGGCTGAGGATCTTCGGGAGGTAAGCCGAGAACGGTGCGATACATCTTGTCGTATTCAACAGCCGACTTGTCCCAGCTAAAGTCTGACTTCATACCGCGCTGTTGAAGTTCATTCCACTGAGGTTTAAATCGAAACCCTTCCCAGGCTCGTACCAGACAGGTGTAGAGATCCAATGGCTCGTAGCGATCGAAGCAATACCCTGTCCCTGCATGATTTTCGGGATCATGATGAAATACAGTATCGACTAAACCACCCGTTCGACGCACGATCGGCACACAGCCATAGCGCAAAGCCAACATCTGACTAATGCCACAAGGCTCAAATCTTGACGGCATCAAGAATCCATCTGACCCTGCATAAATGCGTCGTGCGAGTGCATCGTTGTAGAGCAGATAAATAGCCATACGTCCGGGGTAGCGTCCGGCTAGTTGCCACATTTGCGTCTCGTAATAGCGATCGCCCGTCCCCAATAAAATAAATTGAGAATCGGTGTAAGACATAAAGCGATCAAGAATCTGCAATACCAGATCCAGTCCCTTCTGCTCGACCAATCGCGTCACCATACCCAACAGGAATGCTTTGGAATTAACTTCTAGCCCAACTTCTTCTTGTAGCGTGATTTTGTTGAGCGATCGTTTCTCTAACGTTTCCACACCAAAGGTCTGCGTCAGACTCTTATCGACTTCAGGATTATAAGCCTCTGTATCAATGCCATTGAGAACGCCAGACACCTTGCCGCTAATAAAAGACAGCAATCCCTCTAGCGTTTCTCCATAGGCGGGCGTTTTAATCTGTTCTGCATAGGTGGGCGACACAGTATTGACCCAATTGGCAAACTGCACCGCTGCCGCCATTGTATTGTGACCCTGCATATACCACGGGCACCAAGTCATCTTTTCTAGCTTCCAGCGCCACGGCCCCTGATACGCCAAATTGTGAATTGTAAACACCGTTGAGATGTCAGGATCTTGGTGCATCCACACCGGAATCATGCCCGTATGCCAATCGTGACAATGGATAATCTGAGGCTTCCAGTAGTTCCAGGCAAACTCGGCCGCACCGTTTGCAAAAAATGTAAACCGCCAATCTTCATCGTCACCGCCATAGACGCGACGCGGATCAAATACGGGATGCCCCATTAGATAAAGCGGTACATCAGAACCTGGTAGAACCGTCTCATAAACTGAGAAGCTCTGAAACATGGCATTCCCTTGCCAGACGGGTTCTTTGGGAATCTTGATTTTGTCAGGCAGAAACCCATAGAGGGGCATGAAAATTCGGACATCGTGGCCCATTGCTCTCAAGACTTTGGGCAACGCACCGACAACATCTCCCATGCCGCCGACCTTAGCGATCGGAGCCACTTCCGCAGCAACAAACAAAATTCGCATGTTAACCCTTGGGGTTCCCCTTAGTTGGCAGTTTTTGAGCAGTCAGCGATTCGCTCTTTTGGCGGTTAGCAATTCGCTAAACTAGCACTGCCATCATACCGAGTTAGGGTACGCTCTAAACGGTTTGGGGCGATCGCATTTTTTGAATGAACTCAGCGTTTAGCCAAGCGTCTTTTTGCAGAGGAAGGGATGGCGATCTCTTTGAGTTACCCGCAAGGGGTCGCTTTGAGTTACCCGCAAGGGGTCGCTTTGAGTTACCCGCAAGGGGTCGCGCAGATTATTCGTCGTCTTCTTCACCGTCTGAGTCGCCGTCTTCCAGGAAGGTATAGTAGCCTTTGCGTCCGGGCACGTTTGACCAGTGATTGGCCATTTTTCCTTTAGAGAGTTCGGCAAGGACGATCGGTCGAGCCACCTTGAGCGCATCTTTGCTAATGGTTTTGCCATAGAGCGCGTAGAGAATGTCATTAACGCTAAACTCCTCACCCGCTTCGCTTTGCAAAATCATTTTGATCGCATCTCGAATGGTTTTTCCTTGGTAAGCCCGCAAGACTGAGGTGCGAGGGCTAAACGTGGAACTACTGGTCGCTGCTGCATCTTCGACCTTGGCGCGAGGAATTCGTCCGCGTCTACGGGGGGCGGCTTGACCGTTGCTATCACTGGCGACTGCTGCGGGGGGTGCTGCCGAATCGCCCTTTTGTCCGTCTAGCCGTTTTAAGACTTCGATCGCCGCAGTGGTTTCTTGTAGCTCGGTATCGAGTTGTTGCCTGCGAGTTTCTAAATGTTCAATTAAGGTGGTCATTGATTGCGTAAAACTCATTGTTGGATCTGCTCCTAAAACTGTTGGGTTAACCACCACCCTGTTTCTTCCAATCTTTTCGTTTCTCAGTTCAAATGATCTAATAACCTTGAGCATTTAACAAATTATTGGGTCAAGCTTGATCTGAGTTTGATCTATTTAGACTAAAAACATGGAAGTCTAGGGATTGTGATTGTTTATTGTACATCTGTTATGACATATGGCTAACAGAATTAACTGACCTGTGAGGAATGGATCAAAACTAAATCGTCTCTGATCGAGTTTGATGTTGAGTTGAACTCGATCGCTGACGACAAAATACTAGAGGCGATCAGTTCTCATAGGATCTTGGGCTGATTTTGGGAACGCTGGGATATAAACTTTTATCGCCAGGATGATGATGAAGCGTTCTGTTTGCCAATTTTTGTTGTCTGTTGGGTCGATCGCTGCGATCGCGGCTCCTCACAGCCCAGGGTTAGCTACCGCTTACCCATGGTAATCTCAACAGGCGAAGGGGCGTTTAGCCTGACGGTGCCTGACACGAGTACGACAAAATCCGCCTATGGGGGACGATTGCGTGTGTACGATGTGCATGTGGCAAAGATGTTTGAGGTGACTCATTTTATGTGTGCCTCTGGTCAGCTGTCTTCGGGCACGACCTGGTTATACACCGCAGGCAACGGCTCGACCGAGATGGGCACTTTTTCCATTAGCTGCAAACTTGCGAATGATATTGCGATCGCTTACGGGTTAGGTCGCAAAGAACCCACCTCGATTTACTTTTTCTACGAAGAGGCAGAGGGCGAAACGAAAACATCCAGTATTCCAATTTTGGAAATCACGGGCGGCAAGATCGATCGCTGGATGAGCTTTACCCGCAACTTTAAGCCGACTCGCTAACAATTGAGCAACTTCAGTAGATTGCGATGACTATTTTTAGTGGGTCATTTCTCATAACCTCCCTCTGACTCCCTTTAGAAAGGACGGGAACTCAAAGTCACGCTTAATCAGCAGGATTTGTAGAGATTTAGAGGGAGCGAGATTTGGCGATTAATCAAAAAATGTCGATTTGCGATCTACTGGGTTTGAGGGGTGAGTTGGTCGATCGCTTGCCTTGTCCAGCGATTTAATTTTAGAGAGGAAGCGTTTTGTCTTCTTACTACTGTGTGATGATTGAGACAGTTTTTTTAAAAGGTATTCTGGCAATCTTGACTTGACTAATCCTCTTCTGTAAATTCTTGTGTAATATCAATTCTTTGAATAAACGCGACAAAAGCGGCAAAGAGGGACGTTAGACCGAAGCCATGAATCATGTCTAAAGTCCAAGGTGCAAAGTTCACATCAATTCAGGGAGATGGCAAACAATGGCTGCGATGAACCTCAAGCTTCTTACCCAGATTCCGATCGCCAAGCAGTTGATCAGCACCATTCGACAGATTCGGCCGTCGATTCCTCAACTGGTTGGGCTTTCTTATTATCAAAAGGCTTCTTATTGGGCGCTCGATCGTAACCAATGCCCCTGTGATCTCGAATTAGTTGACTATTTGCAGCGATCGCAGATTCAAAACAAAACCATCTTTCACTTTGGCACGGGTGGTCACCACGTTGTCGGGTTAGAAAATCAGAAGCTTGCTCAACCAAATGAGGTCATGGGCATTACGGCATCGGCTCCTGAGCATCGTGCTTACATCCAACTGGTGCTAAAAGACACAACCCTGGCGAAGCACTATAAAGTTTTGTTTGCAGATATTTATACGCTGACTCAAAACACATTACCCACTTTTGATCTGGTATCGCTGTTTCACCTATGCGAATTTTATCTTCCTGAGAATGCTGCTTCAGTTCACCAGACTGACGAATCTCTAGTGCAGTTATTTTTAGACAAGCTTACTCCGGATGGCAAACTCGTCTTTTATACTGGCTCATGGGCGTGGCAGCAAGCAGAACCGATCGTTCGCAAGTTTGAATCAGCCGGAAAAATCAAGCAAATTGATCAATACAAAACTCTGGTGATCTATACTGCCTGTTAGATCTCCGTAAGTTATGAATCGTTGAGATTGAGAGTCTGAAGGTTTTCAGAATTGGAGGGCGAGTTCAGACTATCGTTCAGCAATGCCGAATTTTGTCCTTCTCTCTGTAAAAGACCAAAACTCTACCAAAAAAACTCATCAGTACTAGTAAATCGCTTGAGAAAACCAGCAGGTAGCGCGTGAGTTTGTGAATCGTAGACTGCGATCGCGGCTCTCTTTTTCTCCACCACAGATTGAATGGATAGCCGCTTGGCTCCGACAATTTCTTTGATCTGCAAATCGAGTAATAAGGGCGCTTTCCAAAAAATCCAGATGGGATATTCTCGAACTGTGGCTTGCAGTCCGACTTGTGTCATAGCCGCCTGCACTAATTGATAAGTGGCTTCGTGATCAGGATGACGATCGCAACGATGTGGAACGTAGACCTCTTTGGGTTGGTAATCACGCAGCAGTTGTACGATGTGATCGATCGTCTGTTGACGGTGCGGCTCTGACAACTGATCAAGCGTGCCGTCTGGTTTGTTTAGAAAATGCACATCTGACTTCTCGACTCCCAAAATTGTCAGGGCTGCGATCGCTTCTTGTTGCCGCAGTTTTATCCGCTGCTCACCAATCACACTCAAATCGGCCCCTCCCGACTGGCCATCGGTCAAAAACACCACGCTCACAGACCCTTTGCACTGTCGCTTAAGCGCAATCATCCCCCCACAGCCCAGCGTTTCATCGTCCTGATGGGGAGAAAACACCATTGCTGATCGCTCATCGATCGCGATCGGGTGACTTGTCCAATTCACAATATTAGCCACCAAAAAATTTGAATGAAGCGCTTTGAGTTTGTCTCGCAACGCAAAAGGCTGAATGCTCATGGGGTGTCGTGTCGTTGGATTGGGAACTTTGGACTCTGGACTTTAGATCTTGGACTCTCGACACAGCAGTTCAAGTCTTTGATCTCCCGTCTAAAGTCTAAGGTCTCCGCGCAGTCTAAAAGCCTTTAACGCTTGAGAACTTTGCCACACTGAGAAAACTGATCACGCTGACAGAGAACCTGTTCATACAGTTGAAGACAGTTAGTGGCGATCGCTGACGCTTCAAAGTGACTTTGTGCAAACTGTTTCGCTCGTTCTGACCACTGGTTTAGACAGGCTTCTGAGCGCAACGCATTTGACAACATGATCGCACTCTGCTCAAGATCGGCAGGCAATACCAGTCCCAAATTGTGATGGTGAAAGAGTTCGGCGATATTTAATGTTTCAGCGATCGCGCAGGGCGTGCCAATACACATCGCTTCTGCGATCGAGATGCCAAACATTTCTTGACGAGACATTTGAATATAGAGCGCTGCTTTTTTGAGAACTTGAATCTTTTCCACCCCAAATACAGGAGGATGAAAATAGACGTTTGTGGGCAAGTCTGCTTTGAGGCGAGCGAGCCATGATTTTGTTTTGGGGTCTTCTGTGCCATAGAGGTGAACTTCAACCTGTGGTAACAGACGCGCTAACTCAATCAAGCGATCGATGCCCTTAACTAACACATCAAATCGCCCTAAATAAACCAGTCGAGTTGCTTGAGAATTCCTTTCCCAGGAAGCTTGACTTAATGTAGAGGTATCGATCGGATTGAGCAGCGAGTGAATTGTGCCCTGATAGCCTGGAATGAATGATCGAATCTCGGCTTCTTCTCGCACCGTGGCGGTTGTGATAGCAGCGGCTCCCCGAAACCTGGCTTTCTCAATTAGCCAATTGTAGAAGTACTTCTTAATCCAACTTCGCCCAAACCGTTGAGATAACACCCGCGCATGGGGCGTGATCACATAGGGAATGCCAATCTGTCGTAGCTGTCTAGCTAAACTGGCTTGTTTATGAATAAAAATAGAGTGAAAATGGACAATATCAGGAGTCTGTAGTTGAAACTCTTGGGAGAGAGCATCTGGCTCATAGTGCCAAAAGTTAGAAGGAAGATAACGAAGATGGAGTTTTGGATTATGGTCAGCGATCGTTTGCGCTGTGCGGTCGGGTTGCTGGTCTAGCACTAGAGTAACGTGATGTCCGAGAGATGCCTGCTCTCTTGCAAGACTCCAAACGGTGTTGTTGCATCCATCTACGGTTGTAATTGAGGGTGAAGCGCCAACGTGCCAAATTTGCATAATCTCAGTCTAGAAGGGTCAAGTTCTTCTAATTCTGCGTTCTCTAATTTTGTGCAGTTATCTTCAATTCTCCTGAGTCTTGAACAGCGCAATGACAGGGAGCTAGAGAAGCTTTTAGTAGACCCACTTTGCTGATCTTTCGGTGATCTAGAGTCACTACACAGATGCACAGAACATAAGCTTTACAACATTTGTGCTCTCTTGTAGAGCAGTCTTACCTTAGTCTGCGATCGACAAAAAATAATGTACCCAATGGCGTATTTAAAGTATGCCTGGTGATGTACTCCAGTCGATTCTAATTCTAGTAGTTTATCAGTCCCGTTTAGAAGTTAACTGCTTTCACGTAGTTGATAACTCGCACCCTATTTCTGGATCAAAGCAAACATCTCGCTTATGTTTTCCTTTGGCTTTTTTGCTCAAAAAGGCTGATATTATTGTGATTTCACTAAAATTAGTATCCTCAAATTAGTTTATACCAGATTACTCTACAAAAAGTCTAGTGATGCAGGATACAACTCACTCACCTAAAAACAGCCGCTAAGATTGTCGAAGTCCTAATGCTAAACGTTTAATCCTCAACGATCGAGACCAAACGATGTCAAATTCTACTGTCTCACCGTTAGATTCGGAGACTCCCTGCCTGATTATTTTTACGCGCTATCCAGAACCCGGAAAAGCAAAAACTCGTCTGATTCCAGCTTTGGGGCCCCAAGGAGCGGCCGCCTTACATCGACAGATGACCGAGCAAACATTGACAGAAGTGAGACATTTGCAAACGTTGCGTCCTGTTGCGGTAGAAGTTCGATTTTCTGGGAGCGATCTCTTCGAGTCACCCGCAAGGGGTCGCGATCAAATGCAAGCCTGGTTAGGCAAAGATTTAAGCTATTCTTCTCAGCATTCAGGAGACTTGGGCGATCGTCTCTCTCAAGCATTCCAATCAGCATTCGATCGCAGCGCAAAATCTGTAATCGCCATTGGTACAGACTGTCCTGATTTAGATGCCTCCATTCTCGCGATCGCATTCGAGAAACTGCAAACTCACGATTTAGTTTTGGGCGCAGCAACCGATGGTGGATACTACTTAATTGGGTTGCGTCACTTTATGCCAGATCTATTTGTTGGGGTTGCCTGGAGTACTGCGATCGTCCTACAGCAAACGGTTGCGATCGCAGAGAAATTAGGATGTTCGATTGCTTACTTGCCTGTTCTCAGTGATGTCGATCGACCCGAAGATCTCAAGCCAGAACAAAGAGAAGTCTGAAAAAATAGAGCAAACCATCGCCAAAAAAGCCTCGCAACTTTAACATCCCAAAAGCCCTGCGCCTTGATTCTCCATGCTCTGTGCAAAAATCTCGATCGTGGTTCCGGTTCTAAACGAGGCTGATCAAATCGCTCAAATACTGAAAATTCAACAGCAAGCGAGCGAGATAGAGTTAATCATCGTTGATGGAGGCAGCCGAGATCAGACTCTGGAATTAGCTCACTTGTCAGGGGCGCGAGTGCTGCGATCGACTCCTGGGCGGGCCCACCAGATGAATGTCGGAGCCAACGCCGCCACCGGAAGCATTTTGCTGTTTCTTCACGCCGACACCCGGCTGCCTGCTGGTTTTGACACGATGATTCGTCGGGCGCTCAGTCAACCTGCCACGATCGCGGGAGCCTTTTCGCTCAAAATCGACGCAGATCTCTGGAGTTTGCGTCTGGTGGAATGGGGCGTGAATGGGCGATCTCGCTGCCTACAAATGCCCTACGGCGATCAGGCTATCTTCTTACGCAGCGACACGTTCAAAACGCTAGGCGGATTTCCCAATTTGCCAATTATGGAGGATTTTGAGCTGATGCGACAACTCAGACGATGCGGGACGATCGCCCTTCTCCCTGCCGCCGTAATCACTTCAGGACGACGCTGGCAAACTCTGGGCGTTTTGCAAACCACTTTAATGAATCAATGGATAATTCTTGCTTACCTGGTAGGGGTTTCTCCCCAAACAATCGCCCATTGGTATCGGAGCGGACTGAGAAAAAAGTAGAGAACGCCATCAATTAACATTTAATTAACATTTGAAGTTTCAAAGTGACACTGGCATTTAAAGCGATATCGGTTAGATCTGCTACTAGATTCGCGGTTGATCTTTGAACCCTTCTCTAAGAGCATCGATCCAAAACATTGATATACAGTGAAGATGTTCTAATGAAGCGCGACAAAGACCAAAGACTAAAAACCTCTAAGGCTGCTCAGTCCAAAGTCCCCAGACACCACAATCCCCACTTGTCCTATGGCCGTTCGTAAAGACACCATTTTTGAGCAATATCTCGCCCCGATCGCTCGACTGTTTATCGATGAATCTGCCCTGAGACGATTCTATGAAAGCATCGATTGGCAGTCTGCCAGCGACCAATTTCGCGATCCCCAACTTGCTTATCCCAATTACTACAGCAGCCAACATTTTCACAGCATCGAAGGGGGCTATCTCAACATCAGCGCTGCCGTCTCCTATGATCCGATCACTCAGTACGCCCTGCCGCCTAATGAAACCTGGGTGCGCCAAAGTCTGATCGACAGCATTCAAACTCATCCGCGTCGCATTCTAGATCTCGGCTGTGGGACGGGTTCCACCACGCTGATGCTCAAACAGGCTTTTCCACAAGCCGACGTGATTGGGTTGGAGTTGTCTCCCTACATGCTCGTTGTCGCTGACTACAAAGCCAAACAAGCCGGACTTGAGATTTCCTGGCAACACGGTAAAGCCGAACAAACCCGGTTTCCAGACGGCTCTTTTGATCTGGTGACAGCTTCTCTCCTGTTTCATGAAACGCCACCGATCGTCGCTCAGTCGATTTTGCAGGAAGCCGATCGCTTGCTCACGCCTGGAGGCGAAGTGCTGATTCTGGATGGCAACCAAAAAACGCTGCGTCAAACTGAGTGGCTGACCCAAATCTTTGAAGAACCCTACATTCAATCCTACGCGGCTGGCAATTTGGATGCCTGGATGGGGACCGCCGGATTTGGTGCGGTGCAAACTCAAGAATTTTGGTGGATTCATCAAGTAACTCGCGGTGTAAAACCGTTACCCAGTGAGCGATTTCAGCCCAAACCATTTACTCAAGAAATCCAAGATGGACAATGGGCAATCAGCTAATTAAAACGTTTTGCACTAGCTCATTCCTCATCCCCATCCCTCATTTCCTGCCGCAACTGCTTCAACATCGAACTGGTGCCCTCTTGCATGGCTTGCTGGACGCGATCGTATATCAGTTGCATGATAGGCAAGTCGGGAAATATAAGACTGGTAGGCGATTCCTGATATTCTCCATTGTTGAGCAGGTTGATCTTAAGCTTGCCCCTGTTGTAGATCCACACCTCTGGTACCTGGATTCCAGCATAAGCTTCGAGTGTGGTTTTTGAGGTGACATCGGCTTCAATGGCTAAGTCGGGCGGTGGGTACACGTCCAGATTCATCGACATCATGCACGATCGCACTCGTTTGGCATTTTCTCCGATATAAAAACAGGTGTCGGGTTCGAGTCCGGCTTGCTTTTTCTTGCGTCGAAAGGTCGTTGAGCCAAAATCTTCCCACTCTAAATTTCGAGCATCCAGCAAAATGGTAACGATGCGACCAATGATGCGGTTGGGGCGTTCGTGAGCGGGTAAAGGTGACACAATTTCTAGCACTCCGTTGCTGTAGGCGATGCGGGCACTTCGCTTTTCGCCCAGTTCTTCTAAAATGGCTTCAAATTTCTCCCAGGTAATGTCTGTAATGGTCAAGACGCTGCCGGGTTCAAGCACAATATTTTTGATGGGGACGGTGACTGGCGTTACGATTTGAGTGGTCATGGGTGAAACCTCGATCGCTCGACAAGCTAAAATTCGCAAGCTGGATATCTATACAGGTAATCCTAACGCTTTGGCGATCAGGGGTAATAGAACTTTGGCGGCTTCGGCTAGTTTGGCGGTGCCGGAAAGCGTGGCGATCGTTCCTTTCAAAAAGATCATTGCTTTCTCGCCCAGGCTCTTTTTCTCTGGCTGTTCTGGGTTTTGCCCGACTTCTGCCAGGGTTTTGACTTGTTCCAGAGCGTTCGTTTTGCCTTTTTCTGAGAGTTCAGGATCAGATTCGATCGCCGTTTGCAGTTGCGTCAATAATTCTCTGATTCCAGGTTCTTCAGTCGTTGTGTTTGGTAATTGATTTAGGGCATTTGTGACAGCACCGCTCATGTTAAGAATGCTGTTTGTCATCTGATGGGTTCCAGTGTTGACGAAACTGTTTGCGCCTGTGTTGATGCCTTGATTTTTGTTGTCTGTCATGGTGTTGTCGTTTCCTGCAACGATCTTGAGATTAAAAGATAGATTTACCGGATTTGTGTTTTGAACCAGTGTCAGAGCGGATTGATTGAATTCCTGGCTGTGACGTTTCTCAGATTCTAATAATCCAGCATTCTTCTGTGTGACCCAAATATGGGCAGCAAACAACGTAGCAATCAAAAGAACTACTAGCCTTAACTGCTGAGACTTCAGATCATCATTTAGCGTTAGAGCATCTTGACCTAATTTTTGACTGAGGCGTTTTTCAGCTTCTAATCCAGTATTTTCCTGAGCCTCCAACTTTGCTTGACAAGCGCTATCAAAGGTGGGTGCCGCTCCACTTTTATCGGTTCTTCCTGAAAGCTGAAGCGGCCCTAAAACGTGAATGGCGGCTATGGCAATTGAAAGAGATACAGCCTTTACGCAGAATGCTTGAAACCAGTAAAGATCTGGCTCATTATTTTTCATCAAGGATGCCCTTAAATGAGGGTTGCATCCCGATTTGAGGCGCGGGCAATCCTGTAAAAAATAGGTAGGGAGATTCAAATGAACTCCGCAACGGATTGTAAGGTGCTATGAATCAATGACTAATAACTGTTTAAGTATTTACAATCGTTGATGCGGTTATGCTCTGTAGTACCTACTTCCCTACACTGCCCATGATGAGTTCCAAAATAACATCTCTCAGAAAAATTCCTAATTTTCCCCGTCAGATTTTGCCCTCTAAAGTTACGTCCCCGCATCTCTTGACCAGAGAAATCCATAGGAGGAGGGCTAAGTAGGTTTACGTACTCAGTACAGAAAAATAAAGACCTATCGAGTAGCTTTTCCTCGAATAGAGGCAAGAGACAAGAGGTTTGAGCCGATCGCTTCTCTCAGACTGGTAAAGTGGGGGTAGCCTTTTTCACCCGCGACGGTTTCATGGTTCTCAAAGCTGTTCTGTTCGATTTTAATGGCGTAATTATCAACGATGAGCCACTTCACGAGAAGCTAATCGAACAGATTTTGGTGGAGGAGAATCTGCGTCCCAGACCCGGAGAATTTCGAGAAATCTGTCTGGGGCGAAGCGATCGCGCCTGCTTAACTGATCTGCTGGCCAGTCGCGGCAGAGTCGTCACCGAGGAATACCTCAATCAACTCATCGCCCGCAAAGCCAAAGCCTACCTTCAGCAGATTGCAGCGCTAGAAAAACTCCCGACCTATCCAGGGCTAGAGGATCTGATTTTTAGCCTAAAAGCAACACCCTGCAAACTGGCGATCGTCAGTGGAGCTATTCGTAGCGAAATTGAATCCGTTCTGACTCGCCTGCAACTTAACCAAAACTTTTCGCTCATCGTTTCTGGAGACGACCTGACCGCCAGCAAACCCCAACCCGACAGCTACCAACTCGCCGTCGATCGCCTTAATCAGCAGTTTCCCGATCTCAGCTTACAGCCTTCTGAATGTCTGGCAATCGAAGACACCTTTGCCGGAATTGCCGCTGCCAAACGAGCCGGAATCTCAGTCGTCGGAGTTGCTAACAGTTACCCCTTCCACATGCTCCAGCGCTGCGCCAACTGGACGGTTGATTATCTTTCTGACTTAGAACTCGATCGCGTGCAGCAAGTTTACAGCAGCTTAGATGCCAGTTGATAAATGCTAAAATGGCTGGGTGAGGGGAGTTAGCTCAGTTGGTAGAGCGCTGCGATCGCACCGCAGAGGTCAGGGGTTCGATTCCCCTATTCTCCATTGCTATTCTTGAGCAGACATAGTGCCTGTTCCTTTTGATAAAAATAAACTCCCCCAAATACAGATGAATTCTCTGGTTAAAAAGCAACTAATGGAGGTGGGCGGTATTTTGTTGTCACTCCAACAATTTCCTAGAAGGATTGACATTAGAGCACCTGCCTCTTTCAAAGCATACGACTTCGCTATCTAAAGTTTTAGTTGGTAATTATTCTCAAGGAACTGAATCATGAATGACCCCAAGAAACCTTTAAGCGACCTTACTTCTCATCCTGACCCAATCACGGGTGAACCGGGTGCCCATCCTGTAGAGACCGGACTCGGTGCTGCTGGTGCAGGGACAATTGGAACGATCGTGGGGGGTGCCGTTGGGGGCCCGATCGGAGCAGTCGTAGGAGCCGCGATCGGAGCGATCGGTGGCGGGCTACTAGGCAAGGAAACGGCTGAGGTCATTGATGCCAGCCTCGAACACGAACACTGGCGCGCTCATCACACTTCTCGCCCCTATATTGAGGCGGGTCGAACCTTTGATGATTACGCCCCCGCTTATCAAACTGGCTACGAGGCGTTCTCTCGACATGGCAACACCGGAAAAACCTTTGACGAGATCGAACCTGAGTTACGAAGCGAATATGGGGAAACTCATGGGAAGACAGGGTTAGCTTGGGATAAAGTAAAGCCCGCTGCTCAAGATGCCTATCGAAAGCTCTATGAAGAACGTGTCGGTAAGCGGCACCCTCTTTAATTTGCACAAATAAGGATCACGAACTAAATAACTTCGTAGGTTGGGTTGAAGCATGAAACCCAGCACGCCAGTAATCGTTGGGTTTCGCAAGGCTCTACCCAACCTACAGAAGTCGATGTTATTTAGTTTTCGTTCCTAAGTAGGTAGGTCAAATTAAATATAAAGATGGCTTCGCCTAGAACCCCTACACAGTTTGAAAACCATCTTCAATTCAATTGTGCCTATCTACCTATGTGCCTATCTACTTAGCAGTTTCCTTGTTTTTGATGGCTCTCCTGATGTTACGACCATAAGCTAACTAATGAATCTTGAATTCCTTAGTTAGTAAGGTTTATTTAGTAAGGTTTCTATATCGATTTTTCTGAGGAAGCTATTGGTAACTCTCTTTTTTCACTAAAAGTCCAGGAGAGTCCTGCGTTTTAACTCGCGCAAGCAGATTTTGTTCACGTAGCCCCCCTTGATTCATTGGGCTTATTTAATTCACTCAGAGGCTGGCTTCATACTTCAATTTTCAAATCACAGGTCTCAATTTACTGAAGCGCTTGGCGCTGGCTAATGAGTGCTTGATAAGCGGCGGTAAAGTCAGCCATTGTGATTTGAATGTTGGATGGATTAGTAAATCCCTGGGCACGGTATCGACGAATCGCCTGTAGAGCAGCTTGATTGCTAAGAAGTGCCAGGTCTGCGCCATTCCAGCCTTCTGTCTGGGCAGCAAGATTATTAAGATCCATTTCAAATAAAGGACGATCGCCATTGTGAACCTGCAAAATCGCCAACCGACTGGTTTCATCAGGTAAATCTACTTTGAGTTGCAGATCCAATCGACCTGCTCTCATCAAAGCGGTGTCGATCGCATCTGGTCGATTAGTCGCGCCAATTAATAGAACATTGGGACAGGCTTGCAGTCCATCTAATTCGGTAAGCAACTGACCGACGACGCGATCGCTTACTCCCGAATCCCCGTTAAACTTTCCACGAGCAGGAGCCAGCGTATCAATCTCATCGATAAAGATGACACAGGGAGACGCTTGCCGAGCCTTTGCAAACAATTCTCGAACTTCCTGTTCTGCTACCCCGACCCAACGGCTGAGAAGTTCGGGCCCGTTGACCGCGATAAAATTGGCTCTCGCTTGAGACGCAACGGCTTTGGCCAAGAGCGTTTTACCCGTTCCAGGTGGCCCCCAAAGGAGAATGCCACGGGGCGCTTTTGCACCTGTTTGTTGATACAGTTCGGGGTAGAGCAATGCGCCCTCAACAGATTCTTGTAAAGTACGCTTGATGAGTTCTAATCCGCCAATTTCGCTCCAGGCAAGGTTTGGTGACTCGATTTCGACCGATCGCAACACCGATGGTTTGATTTCTCTCAGGGCATGTAAGAAGTCCGCTTGTTCCACCGTCATCACATCGGGTAATGGCTCCTTCAGCGAACCAACCTGCCGCCGTAATGCGGTATACGCTGCTTTTTGACAAACGGCTTTCAAGTCCGCACCGACCATTCCAACTGTCAGGTCAGCGATCGCGCCCAGTTCCACTGATTCACTCAGAGGCATAGCACGAGTCAAAATGGTGAGAATTTCTGAGCGTCCGTCGCGGTCGGGAACTCGATATTGCACTTCTCGATCAAACCTTCCCGGACGACGCAGCGCAGGATCGAGGTGATCAGGGCGATTGGTTGCGGCTAAAACAATCACGCCTTTGGTCTTGGCAAACCCATCCATCAAACTCAACAACTGAGCCACAACGCGCTTTTCGACTTCGCCTTCGACCTTACTGCGATCGGGCGCAAGACTATCAATCTCATCAATGAAAATTACGCAGGGAGCAGACTTCGCCGCCTTCTCAAAAACGCCTCTCAGACGAGTCTCGGCTTCTCCATAGTATTTGCCCATGATTTCGGGGCCGGCGATCGCGATGTAGCTCACGCCCAAATCTTCTGCCAATGCACGAGCGGTCAAGGTTTTCCCGGTTCCGGGCGGGCCGACGAGCAAAACGCCTCGAATCGGTTCTAATCCCAATTTTGCCAACAGATCAGGACGCTTGAGCGGAATCTCGACCAACTCACGAAGCTCTCGCAAAATTTCTCCCAATCCACCCACATCTTTAAGAGAGGCTGGAGAACTGATCATCTCCTCCAACGGCGTTGAAGTTTCCTTTGTGGGATGACTGGGAGGGCGGACTCGGCTGACTCCTGTTGGAATATTGCCCTGACGAGGAATGCTGCTGAGATTGCGGCTAATCTGAATGTCTGCTTTCAGTTCTCCTTTCTCTGCTTTCTCCTCCAAAATTTTGGCGAGTTCTAATAATTGCTCAAACCCCTTAAACAAATCACTCATTGGCTCACCGTCGCTACTTGAGACAGAATTTTTTTGCGATCGCAGCCCTCCGCAATCGATTGGGAAAACTACAGCCACAGTGTTCCCACAAACAGTTCCGCATCGTCAACGCAAAACTCCCCTATGAATCAGTTTGACTCTTTGAATCTCGCAATGTTTAGCGGCAAGGGCGGTGTCGGCAAAACCACGATCGCCTGTGGATTTGCACGCAGATGGGCCCAGCAGTTTCCCAATGAGCAAATTCTTCTCTTATCTACCGATCCGGCTCATTCCCTGGGCGATGTGCTGCAACTGCCGATTAGCAATACAGCCGTTTCGCGACAAAATTTACCCAATCTGACCATTAGAGCCTTAGACGCACCAACCCTTTTAGAAGAATTTAGAACCTCCTATGGCAAAGTGCTGGAGTTGCTGATCGAGCGGGGTAGTTTTGTGCAAAAAGAAGACCTGTCACCCATCTGGGATTTAAGTTGGCCGGGACTAGATGAACTGATGGGCATTTTAGAAATTCAGCGTCTGCTGCGAGATCAGCAGGTCGATCGCATCGTTCTCGACATGGCTCCCAGCGGTCACACTTTAAACTTATTCAGTTTGATGGACTTTTTAGACGAATTCCTATCTGCGTTAGAACTCTTTCAAGAAAAACATCATGTCATCAGTCAAAGCTTTACAGGAAGGTACACCGCAGACGAAGCCGATCGCTTTTTGATCGAGATGAGATCTGATTTAGCCAACGGACGACAGTTACTCCAGGACAAAACGCAGACGGCTTGTTTGGTGGTGGCGATCGCTGAGTGGATGAGCCTTTTAGAAACCAAGCGATTTTTGGACGCGCTCAAACTGCTACACATTCCCTTTGGTGGGCTTTTCATCAACCACATCTTGCCCGTTGCCAGCAATCTCGATCAGTTCAGCGAACAACAGCACCTGATCACAAAATTCTTTGACCTAGCGGAATCCGAACCGATCGTCCTCTCCTTTCAGCAGCCTGTTGAACCTGTGGGAGATCAAGCTCTCGATCGGCTAATTAGCCAAATTCAGCCAGCCCAGGTCAAAACTCTCCAGTTAGAATCGCAGCCCCCTCATTTTTCTCAACGCCTTTCACCAGGGTTTAGTGACTTCATCACCGAAGGCCGCAAGCTGATTTTGGTTGGCGGCAAAGGAGGGGTGGGCAAAACGACGGTAGCAGCGGCGATCGCATGGGGCATGGCCCAACGACATCCTGATCAAAACATTCGAGTGATCTCGATCGATCCGGCTCACTCTCTGGGAGACGCGCTGGGTACTCAACTAGAACACGCCTCCACACCCCTCACGACTCACTTAAGCGGACAAGAAATCGACTCAAAACAAGTTCTAGAGCAGTTTCGCGAAGAATATCTGTGGGAGCTTGCCGAAATGATGAGTGGCGAGTCTGGCACCTCCGACAGCAGCCTAAAAATCGCCTACAGTCCCGAAGCTTGGCGCAGAATCGTCTCTCAGGCGCTCCCTGGCATCGATGAAATGCTCTCACTCATTACAGTGATGGAACTGCTGGAGTCCAAAGAACAGGACTTGATTGTTCTAGACACGGCTCCTACAGGCCACTTACTGCGTTTCTTAGAAATGCCGACAGCGCTGGGCGATTGGTTGTCCTGGATCTTCAAATTATGGATCAAATATCAAGACGTGCTGGGACGGACAGAATTTATGAATCGGTTACGGAGTCTGCGTCAGCGGGTCATCCAAACCCAAAAGAAACTGCTCAATCCCCAACACACTGAATTTATCGGTGTCTTTCAGAATCAGTCCGCCATCCTCGCCGAAACTGAGAGACTGACCGCATCCTTAATCAAGCTGAAAATCACTCAACGCTACCTGGTCAACAACCGCGCTGAGACAGTCGATCAGAATTTAATCAAACGGTTTCCCAAACAAGCGATCGTCCATTTACCCCAATTACCCCGCTCGATCGCGCCAGTAGAACAGATTTCAGGAGTCGCCAATTTACTATTCTCAGCCTGAAGTTACTCACGACCTGGCAAGCTCGGACTTCTTCAAATGTGAACTTTCATAAAAGGAGGGACGATCGTAGCTCCTATCCAAAACAGCCTACAGCCCTGATGAGGGACTGTTTTCGGGGTAGCTCTTAAGGCAACACCCAGTGACCTTTCTACAAACATTGTGAAAACTCTTTACAAAGCTTAAGAAATGCCCTAATGTATGAGGTGTGGAAAACACCACAACATACATCTCAAAAATCAGTAATTATTCACCATGACGACGACACTACAGAGACGCGAAAGCGCCAACCTGTGGGA
>NZ_JBJPHS010000071.1:0-35931 GCF_052939495.1 Phormidesmis sp. 146-12
TTCAGATTTCTGGCGATTTGGCAACCCCTTCTTGAGAATGGTGCAAGATCTGAGTCTAACTACAAGCCGGTCAATCTGGTGTTAGTACACCGTCACTGTCATGACGCAATTCATCGAGGTCTGCATGTCCAGCACCAACCTGTTGAGGAGCCGTGTGAGGTGTCAAGTCTCAAGCACGGTTTTGAAGACCAGCGGAGTGGGTGACTGCTCCGCTGAGTTTAACCCAATTGCTACGAGAACGCCCAGTAACACTTCACCCGCTTGATCCACCACTAAAACATCGATTTTGGTGTGGTCGCACTGCCACACTTGGTTGCTCCATTCGATCGCTAATTCAATCCCCTCGCGAGTGGTAATCAACAAGCGATCTCCACGCCAGCCGAGCGCACGCCCTTGGCGCAGCGAAGCTGTTCGCTTCGTCTGCTGTTTCTCAATTTGCGGTTGCAGAATACGATAGACCGTCGTGCGGCTGGGATAGTCCGCAACACCTAATTCTTGGGCGCGAACTTTCACGCGCAATGCCACTTGAGCCGGAGTCAGGCTACGACTGCCACGATTGCCCTCGCGATAGGTTTTGCGGATAAATGTTTGCCAGTTTTCACCGTGTTTGCTCGTGCCTTGGTTTAAGCGCAATTGCCGCATTAATCCAGCGACCTTGTTCTTGCCAAGCTCGCATCAATCGCTGCAAGCTGCGAACACTCATACCAAGTTTCTTTGCGGCTTGACGCTGCACTTTTACGTAGCGTTCGGTGCCTCGCACGGTCAAAGACCGTAGAACGCGACAGCTGCTCCTCCGCTCTTAAGATAGCAACTCAGACAACACGGCCCGGTCTTTTTCATTCAGTTGCAGTCGGCCGTTTTCAATATCCCGAATCCAGCTTTGACTTTTGCCCAGTTTGTCTGCCAGCACTCTCTGACTGAATTGGAGCCTTTTTCGGGCTGCGGCAAACTGCTGTCCTGAGAGAGGCAGTTTAGGCGGGGATTGTTTACGTTCTTTTAACTTTTTCTTGGACTTGGGGGTCTGTTGGGCCCAATCCTCTGGTAGCTCAAATTTTAGCAAACGCGCATTCATGAGCCGCTGCCATTTGTCACGCGGGGCTGCATCTGTCAATCGATACTCACGGCTACCATCGCTAGTCCAAAACTCTAAAGCATCTTCAGCATCTTCTGGTAGGTCTGCAAGCTTAACCCATAGGGGTTGGATTTCAAGCGGGTAAGTCAATGGGTCAAAGATAGGGCGGATCTGGTAGCGATCGAGAACTTCGAGATCGCTTTCAAACGATCGTACTAACCGTTTGCGATCTTCTCGGTGGGAAGCTGCTTTGAGCAATCTTTCTTCGCCATAAGCAATCCGCATCAGCATCGGAACCGTGATTCGTTGTTCTAGTCCCATGCGAGTTTTGAACAGGAGCCACAGCATCATCCGAGCGACTCCTTCATGCTGCTGCCAGATGCTCATCACATTCAACAATAGAGATTTTGGCAATGTGCCGTACTGATAAAACATCGTTCCTTCTTTAGAACCTTGTTGATTGAGGAAGAACTGCGTCCACTGACCTGCTTTGATCGTAAAAGTCAAGCCAGTCAAATGTTTAGACCCTAAATGATCTTCCTGAAAGTGATGCTGAGTGTTGATCAGGTGCCACACATGACTTTGAGGAACTGTAATTTTTTTGAATCTGCCCTGAGGTGCCCAGTCAACCGTTACGAGCAGTTTGCAGGGCTGTTCGACTAGCGTTTTGATTAAGGTGAGCTTTGCAAGTTTACTCAAGTCTTTGCGCTTGCTTAATCCTAGATAGTCAGAAATCTCTTGATCGTTGAGCGTAAAGGTTTGCTCCCAAGGGCGATCTAGTGAAGTTGCATAAGCGGCATACATCAGATGCAAACAGGCTGCCCGCATATCCCAGGATGCGATCGCGGTCTGTGCCGCTTCTACTTCTAGTACTACGGGCGATTCTGGAGTGTGGGTATCTGTTAGACAAAGTGTTACTTCTCCTCTACCGCCGCTTACCTGTCGCTGATGACAAAGGTTGCCCGCCTCATCGGGTTGCCAGGGCAAAGACTGCCGCTGTGCCAGTACGTTACAGGCTTCCCAAACTACGATCGCGGAGGCAAATGGATGGGTCTTCCCATTCGGAAACAGTCTGGGACTCGTATTAACTTTCGCATCAACCTTACATCGGCCCTTCTTTGCCTGCAATGGAACTGGAGCCTTGTCCAAGCAGATCGAAGCACACAGCGGTTGGTCATAAAACCCTTCACAGTTATTACAGAGCATTGGATCAATCCAAAGTTTCTCACCGTCCTGCTTAATCGCACCCGTAGGACACAAGGGTAAGCAGTCGTGACATTGATTGCAAAGGCTTGTGATGCTGTAAGCCATAGTTTTGTGTGATTACCTCAAAGTGAGCAGTGAACTTAAAGCCACAAGCATTTTGTTTCTGGGGTGAATAGCACTACCTTCAGGGAAATGCTGCCATAGTCTTCTCGATTGCCTTTGTTCTGGCTTTGAAAGCTCATCTAAGATTGGGGATCAGGGCAAGGGTTGTATCATCTAACACTATTCGGTTCTGCATCCATGATGGACACGCGCAAGCGTTAATGGTTTGCTCTGTTTGCAGCAGTGTCAGTTCAGGTGTAAAAATTTTTGGCGGGCAGGCATCTTGTCTAGAAAGGTGACAGGTAGTGTGTCGATTCTAGCGTTTCTGACAGGTTGAATAGAAGTCTTATGCTATCAAGAAGTCTTAAATTTAATTGAATCCAATCCAACCTTTTGACGGGTGATTAACTTCAGACTTCTCTAATAATATTTCTAATCTAAAGTTGTAGTTACTTTTGTTCAGAGAGAGCGATCAAAGAATTTCTTAATAATGCCTAAGCAGATTGAATTCTACTTTCTAAAACGAGTTTTTCTACAAATATTAAAGTTTCGCGCTTATCATTTTTATGTTTGACTCATTGATTTATGCATCAAGAAAGGAGCAATATGATTTTGAATTATAGACACAATTAGCATCAGTAAAAATGAATATGTCTGATTTGTTTTGAAAAGCTCATTTTTTGAAAAGTTGAATTTTAGAAAACTTGAATAAAATAGCTCTTGATTACCAATTT
Source organism: Phormidesmis sp. 146-12 (assembly GCF_052939495.1). Classification (NCBI taxonomy): domain Bacteria; kingdom Bacillati; phylum Cyanobacteriota; class Cyanophyceae; order Leptolyngbyales; family Leptolyngbyaceae; genus Phormidesmis; species Phormidesmis sp. 146-12. Next base: position 3,115 of record NZ_JBJPHS010000071.1, read on the forward strand.
AGTACTCATTTAACGAGGGCAGATCTAAGAAACACGATCGCCTTTTTTACTGTGTTGATTACCCAATCGCAAATAAAATTTGTCTTATGTCTACAGCAGAAATCCCTCTGGCTAGCTGAAGCTAAAATTTTCGTTGAAAATGCTAGACCCCTGATCTATAAAAACTCATTATCGAGTCAAGTAATACCCATACCTTGCCCTCGCTTTTTTCTAAACTCATTTCTATAGCTAAGTTTGAGCCATTGAGTACATTCTTAATGGGCTTAATTAGTTTGCTTGAGAATGCTAGAGGCCTGATGACTTAATGGGATCTGATATAAGCAAAGAAGTTTCAATTACTTTAATTGATTCAATCGCAGAGAGACGAACGGTAAGATAATTTTTTGCCATATATTGAATTGCATTGCAACTCTAATGGTTAACTTTTATCAATTCTAGAGTCTGAACGCGACGGTCATATGAGAGGTGATGTGGAGCGCGATCGCTGGGTTCATAATTTAGTTTTATCAACATTCTGGAGGCAGTAATCGTGCAAACTCAAATTCGAGAAACTACAAATGTTTCTGAATGGATTTCATTGATGTTGATCAAAACCCGTGAACAGCCCCGTCATTACTTTGATCCAGAAAAGCTAGAGCAATTAGCACAATCGATCGCGCAACATGGCATTTTAGAACCCTTGCTAGTGCGTCCTTTACAGCCCAATCAGTATGAACTAGTTGCGGGTGAAAGACGTTACCGGGCTGCCCTCAAACTTGGTCTTTCTGAGGTGCCAGTCGTCATTCGATCCCTGAGTGATGAAGAGGCAATTCAATTAGCTTTGATCGAAAATCTTCAGCGAGAAGATCTCAACCCCATTGAAGAAACAGAAGGAATTCTACAGCTTCTTGCGTTTCGATTAGAGAGGTCAGTCCAGTCGATTCCAACGTTGCTTTATCAGATGAAAAACACGTTTGAAAAAGAGACTACTATCAGGAATAACGTTATTCCTAATTTCAAGTCAGAACAAGAACAGCAGATTGAGTCTGTTTTTCGAGATTTGGGTCTCATGAACTGGCTCTCATTCACTTGTAACCGATTGCCTTTACTCAACTTACCCAACGAGATTTTGGAGGCGATTCGCTGTGGCAAGATTGCTTACACCAAGGCGATCGCGATCGCCCGCGTCAAAGACGACACTCAACGTCAGACGCTGCTAGACCAAGCGATCAAAGATAACCTTTCTCTTAATCGGATTAGAGCCTGCATTAAGTCTATCCAATCTAAGCCAGAGCTACAGTCTCCCCAATCGCTTGTAACAACCCTTTATCGACGACTCGTGAAGGTTAAGTTGTGGGAAGATCCTCAACGATGGCCTCAAGCTCAGGCGCTGCTTTTAAAGCTGGAAGCGCTATTAGAAGATGTTTGAAGACTATAGAAACCTCTCCGTTGTGGTGCCTTCCCTGCTTGAGGGTCTCTTTACCAAGGAGGGGGTGGGGGAGATCAAAGATCCATAGCATCTATAAATTGATTTGGTATGACAACTACAGGTCTATCTTTTGGCGCAGCCACATCTAAAACTTAGAGACTAACTCCCAATACTTTTAACAAAAGTTGTTGATCCCTAAAGCCAACCCGGAGGCGACCACTCTCAATATCACGAACCCAACTTTGACTCTTGCCTATATGACTCGCCAAATCTCTCTGGCTTAGTTGCAAACTTTTTCTAGCAGCGATAATCTGCTCACTCGAAAGTGCTGACTTGCTCGTTTGCAGATGATCTGCTTTTTTGCGCTGAGACCTGCGTAATTTTTTTTGTATTGACTGCGTGGATTGAACTTCCCAATCTTCAGGTAGCTCAAAACACAAAAATCTTGCGTGCATGAGTCGATTCCACTTATCACGCGGGGCGGCATCAGTCAGTCGGTTGTCGTTACTGCCGTCATTGATCCAAAACTCCAAGGCATCTTCCGCATCGTCGGGTAGATCTGCTAGCTTTGCCCACAAGGGTTGAATCTCAGGCGGATAAGTAACGGGATCAAAGAGAGGTTTTAGACCATAATGATTGAGCGCTTCGAGATCACCCTCAAACGATCGCAGTAATCGCTTACGATCGTCTCTGTGGGTTGCTGCCTGCAAGACCTTTGCTTCTCCATAGGCAATTCGTAAGAGCGTTGGCACTGTCAGGCGTTGTTCACTTCCCATTTTCGTTTTGAACAATAGCCAGAGCAGCATCCGACATGCGCCTTCATGCTGCTGCCAAATGCTCGTCACCGTCCATAATAGCGACTTAGGCAAACCACTATATTGATAAAATGCTGTACTCTCTTTGGCTCCCTGCTGGTTGAGAAAGTATTTAGACCAGGCTCCGGCTTTTATTTTGAAGGTGAGTCCAGTCAGATGTTTGCAGCCTAGATCATCTTCCTGAAAGTGATTCTGAATTTCGAGTAAATGCCAGAGACGGCTACGTTCTAGAGAAAATCCGCGCACTCGCCCTTGTGGAAACCAGTTGGTATCAAGTTGAAGTTTGCAAGGCTGTTGAGCCAACTCTTTAATTAAGGTTAACTTGGCTAGCTTGCTCAGGTCTTTGCGTTTTTCTAAGCCTAAGTAGGTTTCAATTTGACGATCGCTAATAGTAAACTCCTGCTCCCAGGGTTGCTCAAGAGCCATTATATGAGCCGCATAAACCAGGTGCAAACAAGCAGATCGCGCATCCCAGTTAGACATCTCAGCTTCGGCCGCTGCGCGATCAAAGGTCGATCCTGCTTCTAAATCAAGTGGATCAATCAAGCGGAATACGATCGCGCCCCGCCCACCATTGACTTGCCGCTCGTAATAAAACCCTCCATCGAGATCAGGGTTCCAGGGGAGAGACCGACGTTGTGCCAACACATTACACGCTTCCCAGACCACGATCGCAGATGCAAAGGGACTACTTTTGCCATTCACAAACAGGCTGGGGCTAGCAAGCGTTCTGGTAGTTGTTTTACAACGGCCTTTCTTGGACTGTAAGGGCATGGGTGGGAAGTCGATCGGACAGACCGTTACACAGTGCGGTTTAGCCAGATCACTCTCACAGTCATCGCACAGCATGGGATCGATCCAAAACTCCCCATCTTCAAGCTTGATTGCATCTCTCGGACATTGGGGGACACAATCTCCACACTGAGTACATCGGTTTGTAATGGTGTGCGCCATAGAGTTACCACAGTTAAGTACAAGCTTGGCTAAATAGTCCTCCTAGTACAGAAGCCTAAAATGGCTTGAAGCCAGATCGAAAATGCTAAACCTTCGGCTTATTCAGTGCGTGAGAACCAGCAAACAGCATTTCAATTAATCAACGTCTTATTATTTGTAGATAAAAGCGCCGATTTATTTTGTTCAATTTAAGCGATTAAATCATTTCTTAATACTATGCTTGAAATATATTTACTGTAGGCAGTTTCAGCCTCTATTTAGCAGCGGTTGTTACCGATTTAGATGTTATGAATTCATTACTTAAACATTGCTTTAAGCATCAGGCATTGCTGCATTGTAAGACGAATTACTAGCTCTCAATTCTGCAATTGAGTACATCACTAATAGGAACTACTAACAGATAGAATGAGTGCCGCTTGCTGGCTTAAAAAATCTGATATAAGCGGAGAAGTTTCACGATCCGTTTTTACATCTATACTGCTACTCTAAGAGAGTGTTTGAAAAGCCTCATACTGATTGCTCTAGCTGAAGTCGGGGCTAGACGAGCAAAACCTGCCTTCGCGGGTTATCAACTCCCTAATTTTTACCCTGGTAGTCGCGGTTTTAATCGCTAGACACTTTTCAAACATCCTCTAGCTCTATTAAGGTCAAACATCTGAGGAGAAATCGTGAGTGTAGTTGAAACGACAACAGAACACCGCAACCTATTGGCTGTAGAAAATGGACAGTTGCAGGCTTGTAACCCTATCAGAGAATGGGATTTGCTCCGCACGCCTTATCGATTTCATCGCTTTTTGACAGAGGTCGAAGATCTGCTAGAAGCGGCGATCGATGAGACAGAGTGTTTACCTCAACTGTGGCTACTTGTGCGGCGGTTGATCACCAATTCTTATTGGATACAAACACAGTATGCAGAACCTGATCCTGATACTGGTATGCAGGTAATCCTGCTGTATGACGAAATTGGCTACCCATTGACGGTGCAGATTGCCACCTATTTACCAGGGACTCGATCGTCCATTCACAATCATGGAAGTTGGGGCATTGTTGCAGTCTTGAAGGGAGAAGAAAAAAATACGCTGTGGAAACGGACTCCTGACTCACAGTTTCCAGATTGGGTCGAGCCAGTGTCTGAGGTGATCTTATTGCCAGGAGATATCATCAGCTTTACCCCTGACGCGATCCACTCCGTAGAAGCTCTGGGCGACGCGCCGATCGTCACCTTTGGTCTCTATGGCGAAACTCATCATTCCAAGCGCTTTGAGTTTGATTCCGTGGCGCATACTGCCAAAAATTTCTAGTTCTCATCCACAACTACCATGCCAGAGCCTCGTCAAGACCAGTACTTCAATTTGATCGATCAGCTTCTCAAGTGTCCTAGTGGGCAAGAGCCACAGATTTTAGACAATCAGCCAGATTTACTAGATGCCGGATTAGTCAAAGCTTTGATGCAAGTCGCGATGATGATGGCACATCAAGACAATCAGGACGCTGCAAAGTTTTTGATTCATGTTGCGCGACAACTGAGTAAAGAACTGGGGCTATATCCTCAAGTTTTACCAGAACAGTAACCACTAACCGGAGAAAACAATGATTTCAGAATTGACCACAACGGAGGCGGGGCAGCAAGCGATCGCTTTTCTAATGGATGATCTGACGATCGCACCAGATGATCAAGAATGGTTTTCGGTGCTGAGTGTGCGCCCTGTGGGAGAAACCTGGCACGTTGTAGAAATTGGTGTAGAAGGACTCCCTGACCAATGGGTACTGCAAGTCTATGATACGGGCGAGTGTGACCCAAACTATAGCTTTAGATCTCCTGTCAAGGCGACTGAGGCAGACACCGGGTTAGAAGACTTGCCAGACGCGATCGCTCAAATTTTAACCACCGAACGCACCCACAGCCGTCTTTAATTAGGAGATACATTTCAGGAGATATATTCCTTACTCTTTAGGCTTTTAGGGATGATGGTATGAAACGTAAGCGGTTTCTAATTTTTCTGATTGCCACGTTGACGGGTCTTTCTCTCGCGATCGGGTTACGGTTTGTTCAATCTGAGTTAGCGCAAGCCAATTCTACGCTACTGATTTCTGCGGCTGCTAGCCTAAAAGAGGTGCTAGAGGAGATTAAGCCACTGTATCAAAAGAACCATGCTAATCTGAATCTCACCTTTAATTTTGGGGCATCTGGGTCTTTGTTGCAGCAAATTGAGCAGGGCGCACCCGCCGATATCTTTATCTCTGCTGCAAAGCATCAGGTCGATACGCTCGATCAACAAGGCGCACTGGTGCCTGACACTCGGACTAATATAGCCATGAATCGGCTCGTTTTGATTGTACCCAAAGGGTCTAGTGTGACTAGCCTTGATAGCTTAAAGCAGCCACAGATTAAGCGGATCGCTAGCGGTGAACCTCGGAGCGTTCCGGTAGGGCAATATACCGAACAGGTCTTGCAAAAGCTGAATTTGCTAGCGGTAAAACCAAAGCTGGTCTATGCCAATAGTGTGCGGCAGGTGCTGGCATCGGTCGAAAGTGGTAGTGCTGACGCTGGGTTTGTGTATGCTACAGATGCTAAAATTTCTGACCAGGTGAAAGTAGCTGTCGTTGTGGATGAGTCTGCTCATTCGCCGATCGTTTATCCCGCCGCAGTCTTAGAGAGAAGCAAAAGCATTGATGCGGCAAAAGCGTTTTTGCAATATTTGTCCAGTAGCGAAGCGAAAAGCGTTTGGCGAAAGCATGGGTTTGTTGTGCCGGATTAGGACTAGGGATGAGGGAGGAAGAATGCACTTCACGTGATGCTTTAAAAGCAGTTCCCCTGCATTCTTGATGGATGGCTGAATCGTACTCTATCCGTCCCTTCTGCCTTTATTCATCCAGAATTTTGAACTAAAGTCTTGCTAACAGCTTCCTAGAATGGGAGTGGGGAGCAGAAGCGTCAGACAACGAAGCAAAAAACTCACGTCAAATTAACCTTAAAGACAACGATCACAATGAATGCCGCGATCGCCCTTCTACCAGATCTTTCTCCTCTCTGGATTTCACTTAAAGTATCACTGTTGGCAATGGTCTTTACCTTTTTTGCAGGGATCGCTGTGGCTTACTGGATGCTGGGCTATCGGGGTAAGGGGAAATTGCTGCTAGAAGGGATCTTTGTCTCTCCACTGATTTTGCCGCCGACGGTTGTTGGGTTTGTACTGCTGTTGTTGTTTGGAAAAAATGGCCCCGTTGGTAGCTTGTTGCGATCGTTGGATCTGAGTGTCGTTTTCACCTGGTATGGGGCAGTGATCACCGCGACAGTCGTATCCTTTCCTTTGATGTATCGGACGGCGCTGGGTGCCTTTGAACAGGTCGATCGCAACTTGTTAGCCGTCGCTCGGACACTCGGCGCTTCTGAATGGACGGTGTTTCGGCAGATTATGTTACCTCTGGCGTTGCCTGGAGTCATTGCGGGAGCGGTGCTGTCCTTTGCTCGTGCCCTGGGCGAGTTTGGTGCTACTCTGATGCTGGCGGGTAACATTCCTGGGCAGACGCAGACAATTCCGATGGCGATCTACTTTGCGGTAGAAGCCGGAGCCATGAATGAAGCCTGGTTTTGGGCAGTTGCCATTCTGTTTATTTCGCTATCTGGGATCATTGCGGTCAACTTCTGGCAAGCCAATAGACAAAAGCGGCGAATGAATGGCACATCCGCGACAGCGACCCAAAAAGTAGTTTATGCTCCAGTTCTCTCTCCGAAACCAGGATCTCCGAGTAGTCGTTTGTCTGGGCTAGTCGTCAACATCCACAAGCGGCTTGCTCATTTTGATCTCGATCTAGCATTTGATGTGACCCAATCGACTCTAGGAATCTTGGGCGGATCGGGAGCAGGCAAAAGTATGTTGTTGCAGTGTATCGCTGGGGTGGAAAGTCCAACTAGCGGACAAATTGTACTAAACGGGCGGGTTTTGTTTGATGCTAAAAAGGGAATTAATGTTCCGAGCCGCGATCGTCGAATTGGGTTTTTAGTCCAAAACTATGCCCTGTTTCCCCACATGACCGTGGCAAAAAACATTGCGTTTGGCTTACCCAAGTCTCTTTCTGCCAGAGAAGTTAAACAGCGGGTAGAGGCTCACCTCAAAGCGGTGCAACTAGAGGGATATGGCGATCGCTATCCCGGTCAGCTTTCGGGTGGGCAGCAACAAAGAGTTGCGCTGACACGGGCCCTCGCAAGCGAACCGGAAGTCTTGCTGCTAGATGAACCTTTCTCGGCTCTAGACACACATCTGCGAAGCCACATGGAACAGGAAGTGATTACACGGCTACGGCGCTTTAACGGGGCGAGTCTGTTGGTCACGCACAATCTAGAAGAAGCTTACCGGATCTGTGATCAGTTGTTGGTGCTAAAGGAGGGGCACGCCCTTACTGTGGGTTCTAAGTACCACATTTTTGAGCGACCTGAAATGCTAGGGGTGGCTCAGTTGACGGGTTGTAAAAACATTTCACTCACGCAAGTGATTGCAGAACAAGTTGTTTTGGCAGCCGATTGGGGCATTGCTCTGCGGGTGATTGAGCCTTTTCCTGATCGCCTTGCTTATGTGGGAATTCGTGCCCATCAAATTCGGTTTGTCGATCGGCTCGACCAGGAAAATACCTTTCGTTGCTGGTTAGTTTCTACAAGCGAAACGCCTCACCGGATGACTGTATTTCTCAAGTTTAATCCTGAGCCGACTCATCTCCAGGACTATCACATCCAGGCAGAAGTTTTTAAGGAGAAGTGGGAGATCTTAAAACAAAAGCCGCTTCCCTGGCTAGTCCAACTCGACCCACTGCGGCTAATTTTGCTGAAAGCATCGTGATGGCATTGCAAAATCGACCATATAAACAATAATATGAATATAGCAACCTATTCGCCCTGATCTCATATAACCGTGGTAGAGTAGATTTTACTGAACTAAATAAGGAACTAAGCGTCACTGACCCCGGACTAAAGTCGCGGGGCTTCATCTGCCAGGGATGAACGTAAGCAGTGTCTAGACCATTAGCCGATTAGTCACACGTACTTCCGAATACTTCCCTAGTTCGGATTATCTACAAGCCTTCTGGTGAAGGGCGTTGCGTAACGGCAAGACATTGATTAATCGGTGGTCGAAGGGACTTAAACTCACGCACAGGATTATCTCTTAAATGCGTATTCCAGTTGTAGACAATCAAAATCAGCCGCTCATGCCGACAAAACCAGGTCGCGCTAGAAAGTGGATTCGAGACGGGAAAGCCGTTGGTAAGTTTAACGATTTGGGACAGTTCTACGTTCAGTTGGTCAACGAACCGAGTGGAATTGAAACACAACCGATCGTGATTGGTATTGACCCCGGCAAACTCTATTCAGGTATCGGTGTTCAGTCGTCAAAGGTCACGCTGTTTACGGCTCATCTGATTCTGCCATTCCAGAAGGTCAAAGACCGGATGGAGCAACGCGCCATGATGCGACGGGGACGACGGGGAGGACGAATCAATCGCAAGATTGCATTCAACCTGAGATCGCATCGTCAGAAACGATTTGACAATCGCAGAGGGTCTAAGTTACCTCCTTCGATTCGTGCCAACCGACAGTTAGAGATCAGAGTCGTTTCTGAACTTTGCAAGGTTCTACCCATCACGGGCATCGTCTACGAAATCGTAGAGGCAAGAGGTTCTAAGTCCTTCTCTCCGGTGATGGTTGGACAGAAATGGATGCTGACTCAGCTTGTGAAGTTTGCACCTGTCGAAACGTGCAAGGGGTGGGAAACTTCCCAATTGCGAACACAGCTAGGACTGCAAAAACAGAAGCATCAGAAAGGTGATCCAATTCCCGAAACCCACGCAGTAGACGGAATTGCACTCGCTTGCTCTGCTTTCGTCCAGTATGAGTCATTCCATTGTGCTAAGTCCCACGGGCATCAGTGGACGGGTAAAGTAGCGGTCACGACTGCGCCGTTTAAGGTGATTCGTCGCCCTCCAATTTCACGCCGTCAGTTGCACTTGATGGTTCCGACTATTGGTGGGATTCGTCGCAAGTATGGCGGTTCTACGACTCGTCATGGTGTTCGCAAAGGCGATTTAGTCAATTCTCCAAAAGGGATTGGCTATGTCAGTGGCGACACCGAAAAACAGGTTTCCGTGTCTAACTCTGACTGGAAAAGGTTAGGGCAGATTTCAGCCAAGAAAGTAGAGCTAATTCGTCGTTCTACGGGATTGATTTGTGCGTAGGCGGTTAAAACCGCTTGCGTGTTATTTCCTCCCAGGTCTAAAGACGCTGGGTTTCCACAACTACCAAGTACTTCTTATGAAAATTAGTGCGCGGAATGCCCTTAAAGGAACGATCAAAGCGATCGAAGTTGGATCAGTAAACACAGAAGTTGTTTTGGAAATTGCAGCAGGCGTTGAAATCACTGCCATTATCACGAAAGCTTCAGCAGAAAAGTTGGAGTTGAGTGTGGGTAAGACAGCCTATGCGATCGTGAAGTCCAGTGACGTGATGGTTGCGATCGACTAAAGGTTCTTCCAGATCACATCAAGCTTTTTTGCAAGCAACAATGTGAAAAATATGCCAGTGCTTTTCCTCACCGATCGCCGTGACTCCCGGATGTTCTTCTTCGTCTAACCACTCAACTTCTAAGGACTGTAGGAGTACTTCAACTTGTTGGCGTGTGTGATGAGTGCGATTAGGATAAATAGTCCAGGAGTCGCGATCGCCAAACAACTGACCACAAAACCGTCCGCCTGGATTGAGCGAGGTGACGATGGTTTGCCATAGGTCAGGGAAGCTTGCAGGTGGACAAAAAGGCAGGCAAAAGCTGGCATTGATCAAATCAACTGAGCGAGGCAAGGTTAAGGTTTCAAAACGCATCAGTTGAGTTTGTAGCAAACCACGATTGAGATCAGGACGGGTAAGCAAGCGATCGAAGGCTTTTTGTTCGCCATCAATGGCTAAAACGCGCCAGCCTCGATGCAGCAGTTCCACAGTATCTCGACCATCACCACAGCCCAAATCCACTGCCAATCGAGGATAATCGAATGGCCCCGCAGCAAAAGAAGCCAGCGCTTTTAGCAATGTTTCACGCGGTGGGCGACCCTCTACTGCTTGATAGTACGTCGCCCAATTGTGTTCGATAGGGTGGCTGGATTGAGTCATAGTTAAGCGATCGCTAATTCGGTGTGAGTCTGACAATTTTTAGGACAAACTCTAGCACAAGCTTCACAACCAATGCAATTGTCTGCATTTGCGATCGTCATTACCTTGCGTTCAAATTCTTCATCTTCATCCTCACTGTCTACAAACTCTCCATCTTCATTGAGTGCCCGCAATGCCATTACTCCCTGTCCACAAGTTTTCAGGCATCTGCCGCAGCCAATACAGCGCGTAATATCAATCTCTTGCAGAAATTTAGGTGTCCAGACTTTGCCGCCAAAGGTTAATCCGGTAAATGTCGTCATGGCTAGTATCCTCCTGAGATGATGATTGATTGCTCTGAGTCAAAACGGACTGGACTTCAAACCCCAGCAAAGCCTTTGGCTGCCAGGTGAACTTCATCCCAACTGGGGGGACGATAGTCTGGATTCAATACTCGGTCAACATATCCTACTAGATTTGGTAAGGCTTCATAGGGGATTGTTTGGTTGAGGAATTGGTCAAGGTTATCCTGCCAATTGGAGGGATAGTCTCGAATGATGGGATGTTGAACCACAATTGACTGATATTCAGGCGTTGTGATGTCTGTGATTACGTCCAAGCTAAGTAGGGCAAGCGGACGGATGAATATTCCGGTGGCGGCGATCGCAAACCCAGCATCCAAGCCCTTTTGTTTCATCACGACGACAAACTGCCCGCCTTGAGGAACTTTGTAGGGGATCTGGCTGGTGTCTGCAACGACCTTCACCTCAATGTTGTAGCCTTTGGTCAGTCCGGCTTCTAGCGTGATTCCATCATATTGCTGGTCAGGGTGGGGAATGTAGAGCGTGATCTGATGCAGCCTTCGCCAGGGATCGTCTGGCACATCGTCTTCCAAGTTGTGCAACCGACGGATTTCTTGACCTACATAGCTCTCTTGATTACAGAGATTAATCAATCCGATGTTGAGAACACATTGGTCAAATCGATTCATGCCTAACGTTCTAATCATGACTATCCGTGCCTCTATACCAAGGCTTTGTAGTTTTTGACTCGATCGCCCTCGACCACTCCCAAAATTTTAGCCAGCCAGGGGGGAGGAGACGTAGCGATCGCTTGTTGTAACTCACTGAGCATGACTCTGGCTGCACCACCCCCTTCTTTTTTGATGGGATAGATGCCAGCTTGTACGACTTTTCCTGCGGCTGGGCCGCCGATCGCAACAATGTAAAGTACCGGACAATCTCGAATCAGTCCGACTCGAAAAGCATTCTTGTCGTCTGATAAATCAGCTTCGATCGCAGAGCGAATATCAATCAGCCGAATCTCTTCGGTAGAGAGTTGATAAATCAGATAGCGCAGGCAGGAACCAAAATGCCCATCTAAAGCTTCTCGATTGTTGGAAGCTACTGCAACTCGAATGGAATTGGGCATCTCTCCGTCTTGATAGCTCTGAATGGATGGCAACTGATCGATATCATCGAATTCGCCCCACAGTATTCTGACGGCCTTTTTGAAGATAGCAATGTCGGCAGCGTCCGCGTCTTCCCCATGTTCCTCGCCATCGAGTTCGTAGGTTTGTCCGAGGGCGGTTTTTAAGTTCGTTACTGTGATTCTGCTCAAACTCGTTTCATCCAAATCGCCCAAATAGGTCTGGAGCATCTCGATAAAATCGGACATCGAAAGCTCTGGAAATAACCTTGAGGAAAGCGCAATCCTTAATGCCACCTCATTAGAAATTGGTTGTGTAGCCATTGTTACGACTCTCTAATCAATGCTTGAACATTGTCTGAACATTAACGTTCCACAATTCGGACATAGATAGCGTTCATCGTTGTTTCGTCTAATGCATGGCGATCGCTGCCCACGCGGACGATAAAACGGGGAAATCGCTGTTCTACGGCGATCGATTGTCCTGGAATGAGTCCGAGTTTTCTCAACTTTTGTGCAGTCGTATCACAGACTGTATTCGTGCGAGTGATCACCGCGTGTTCATGCGATCGCAGTAATTTTAGCGACGCTCCCTGAACCGAAAATCCTGTGGTCAGCATCAAATTTGCCCTCTGAGAGTCTTCAAGATTGGAGTCCGCTACTAAACCAGGTAAGCTTCTTGATGGGTGCGAATCGTGCAGTCAGAGCGAGGATAGGCAACACACAGCAGCACAAAGCCTTTAGCAACTTGCTCCTCGTCAAGAAACACCTGGTCTGATTGATCTAATTCACCTTCGACCACTTTGCCCACACAGCTAGAGCAAGATCCCGACTGACAAGACGAAGGTAAGTCGATTCCCTGGTCTTCGGCAGCTTCTAGAATGGTTGTCGTGTCTTCAACGGGGATTATCAGGTCGATCGCTCGTTTTTTGTTGATTAAATGGACTTGATAGGTTGCCATAACGGTATTCTCCAGGATTGAATGGTTGTTGAGTGTTGACTAACTACACGGAACAGCCGCCGGAGTACAGTCTCCCGCCTGAAAGGACTTGCCGCAGCCACAGGTATCTGTTGCATTGGGGTTACTAAACTTAAAGCCGCTCTCCATTAGCCCTTCGAGAAAATCAATCACGACCCCTTGCAGCAGAGGCGCACTTTTGGGATCGATGTAGACGCGAACTTTGCCTTGCTGTTCGATCAGGTCATCTGGGCGAGGGGCATTAGCAATATCAATGGTGTACTCATAGCCATTGCAGCCTCCATCATTGACACCCACCCGAATGCCTTTATCCGGGGATGGATTGGCACTGCCTTGCAAAAAGGCACGCAGACGAAATTCAGCTTTTTCGGTCAGGGTAACAGTCATGAGATTTCCTCCAGAAATTGTATAGCTTAGTCAGTCGAGTTTGATTAAATCGAGGAGTAGGGACAGTTTGAGCGAACAATGCAGAACGGAGAACAGCGAATCTGTCGTAGATAAGGCTGTTGAGTACAGGGGATCACAGAAATTGCGACTACAATCAGCACTTTAATCAACAAGGGAACATACACTAGACTCAAAAACAGTCCGAGTAGCCCAATCAGCTTAATGAGCAAGCGTGTGATGTCATCTATGACTCTGTAGCTGATGTGGATGACCACGATCGAGCTTGCCAGCGCTATTAGCGATAGCATAGTCCCTCCTGGATGGCTACACCTGTGAGTCGTCGGCTGGTGTTGCTGCACACGGGACAATTGGGATCGTGGTAAGGATGGCGTTTGGCAAACTCAGCATGGCTCAAATTCATGGTTAGTAGCTGAGAGAGCAGTGGTGTGCCCAGCCCTGTGATCAGCTTGATGGCTTCTAAGGCGGTGAGACAGGCTAGTGTTCCTGAAACTGCACCCAACACGCCAAAACCACGCTTATCCCACTCTGGCTTTTCGGGGAAGATACAGGACAGGCACGGGGTCAATCCTGGAACGATCGTTGTTAGATAGGCTTCCATATCGTTCATGGCTGCTTCTACCATCGGTTTGCCCCATCTTACACAAGCAGCATTCAACAAATCCCGCTCCGTGAAGTTGTGGGCACAGTCGAGAACAACATCGGCTGATTGCACTAGAGTATCTACATTTTCAGGGGTGACATATTCACAGATCGCCTCGATTTTCACATCAGGATTGATGGACTCCAAGGTCTCTTTTGCTTTGAATACTCGTGGTTTGCCTACCCAGTCGTGAGTCATCAAGATCTGACGGTTCATGTCATCTAGTCGCAGTTCACCTCCACGTAATAGGATGAGCCGTCCGACTCCTGCGACTGCCAGATAGAGGGCGGCCGTTGCCCCCAGTCCGCCGACTCCGGTAACGAGAACGGTTGCGTCTTTTAGCCGTTGCTGTGACGCTTCACCAAATCCGGGCAGCATGATCTGGCGGCGATAGCGCTCTAACTCTGTTGGGGTAAGCGTTTTCACAATGTCATCTCCTGAGTGAACTAATCAGCACCAATCTCGGACAGCAGCACTACATTTTGAGGTCTGTCATTGAAGACCTTGAACAGTTTTTCGTCTAGGGGCGAAGCTGTGGTGAAGGTGTTGTAGGCTCGTTCTAGTGCAACTTGATACTGTTCGAGTGTTTCCGATTCGGTGAGTGGAGACTCGAAATCGATCGCTTTGATCAATGAGGAAAATTTTTGCAGGATGTGTAGCCGATTGACATTGACGAACTGTGGATCATAGGGAAGCTCAAAGAATTCGAGGTACTCTTCTGCATTCACCAGTTGATTGAATTGAGGCAGCGTTTTAGCCATTATTTGTTCTCCCATTGCTTTAGCTGTTGTTTGAGTTGATCAAGCTGTCGATAGATTTGGTAAGTCTCGCTGGCCGCCTCAGTTAGGCGCTCATAGTCTGCTGGCAGTCCCTCCGCTAGATCGTGGAGATCCATTTTCATTTGTCCGGCTTTGCTATTGAGGCGTTTGATCTGAGTTTTGAGTTCCTCAATGTTTGTAGCTGTGTCTGTGATTATTTGAGCCATAAGCCTCCGATCGTGTTCTAAAGCTTGCCAACTTCGGGGAAGCGGTTTCCGAGACTAATGCCGGATGCGATGATTTTTGCGCCTTCTGCTTCTAGCTTTTCGAGCGAGTCAAATCCAAACCGTTGAGCATCGCGCAGTGTTTTGGAAACAACTAGTAGGCGACCTGAGAACACTAGTACCCAGCCGAAGCCTTCATGACTGAGATCAATGACGACCTGACAGAGCAGCCCGGTTTCTTCTTCAATCTGATGCGCGATCGCTCGATAGAATGCCAGAATTCGACCTTTGGTAATCGGGTCTACATCCCCTTCTACAGAGATTTCACGCTTCTGCGCTTTGCTAACCACATAGGGCTTGAGCAATAGCTCATCTGACCAGTTGCGGTAGGTGCCATAGGGATCATTGGCGCGAATTTGTTGAGCGATCGCTTTGAGAAAAGGAGCGATCGTGGTTTCGGTTGTCGGTAGTTGAGTGGTCATACAGTTACTTCTTCCTTAATGTCATCCAGTTGGTCAAGTTCATCAATGGGGCGGCGTTGCTGAAGGGCTTTTCTCAGCCAGGGTGGGGGGCTGCCGTTCAACGTCTGCACCAGTTTTGTGAGAACATCAATGATTTCTTGTTCCTCAGACTGGGCTTTGATCGGGGTGATTTTTTGCTTGATCAAACGGGCTGCCGCGCTTCCGCCAATTGTGGACACATAAACGATCGTGCAATCGTACAGTGCCTCAATTTTGGGTAACAGCTTATCTTCGTTGCCATCCTCGTTGAGGTTTCCGTCAAATCGGAGCGTTTCTACAAAGTCATATCGGGTTTGATCGACTTCATAGACATCAATCTTGTTTGCAGAACCAAAGTGAGCATTGATATGAATGTTGTCACTTGTGGTGAAGGCTATTTTCATAGGGGTTCCTCCTTAATGTTTTACCTGTGTTTCTTCCTGTTCTAAAAACAAGTTACCGAGGTCAAATAGCAGTTGCATCATGCCGCGATAGCCGACAGTGCAGCGTTGACCATTGCCGAGACGATCGAAGATTGGAAATCCCATCCGGTAGAGCGGAATGCGAAGACGACGAGCGATCGTCGCAACATTGGAGTTTCCAATCAACAAATCAGATCCGACTGCTAACTGTTCAAAGTCTTCTAGATCCCCAATGGTTACACTATGGACAGGCAGAGTTTCTAGTAAGGGCGATTTGGTCGTCGTGACCACTGCCTGAATCTCTGCCCCCATGCTTTGCAGAAAGTGAACCATTGACCAGAGCAGGTCGGGTTCCATCGCCAGAGAGACCTGTTTGCGCCCAAAGAAGAAATGGGTGTCCAGCATGGCATCTTGTAGTTGACTGCGCTGATGGCGGTACTTATCTGGCACAGGTAGCCCACTCAAGTCTGACAGTCCTCCTAAGAAGCTGTCGATCGCATCCAGGTTGCTCAAACTGGGAAACACTTCGTAAGGGATACTAAACTGATTGTGCAATGCTTCGGCAGCACTTCGCATACTTTCACCTAACGCCACGGTATAGACCGAGCTGCCAATCTCACGAAGTTCAGTTAAGGGTGTACCGCCGCTCGTCACGTTGCTATAGGAATCATCTAAATGCCCATCTAGTGAGCGGGAGAGATCAGGAACCGCGATCGCGCTTAACCCAAATGCAGCCACTATCTCCTTGATCTCCTGAAGATCCCCTGGTGCAAAGGCTGAACTAACTAGAAGCGTGATTTGATTGGGGCGGGTTTCCCCCGATCGCGGTAGCTCTTTGACAATGCTGGTGACAGTCGCTGCAAACCCATCCTGCAACGCACCCTTAAAATCGGGCGTGGAGACAAAGACGATCGGTAAATCATGCAGTTCGGGATGGCGTTTGCGAATGTTTTGTAGAATGCCTGCCATATCGTCGCCGCGCGTCTCAGTGAGTCCTGTGGTACAGAGTCCAATGATCGAGGGTTTTGACTTTTCTACGATCGTCAGGATGGCTTGTTCTACATTCTCTTCGCCGCCCAAAATTGTACTAACTTCGGTCATGGCAGTAGTAGACAGCGGAATCGCCTCCCGAAAGTGACGCACTAACATAACTTTTGCAAAAGCTGTACAGCCTTGAGAACCGTGAAACAAGGGCATGATGCCTTTTAGACCGAGAAATGCTAACGCTGCCCCCAAAGGCTGACTTTGCTTGAGTGGATTGACTGCAACAGACTTTCTGGGCGTTGTAATGGTTGCCATTAGATCACCTCCGTCTCCCAAGGGGCAGGTTTGCGAACTTGTGCCCAAACTGGGCTATACAAGGCTTCTTCTAGCTCTCTTGCCATTTCCACCATGCCGACATAGCCTGCATAGGGGTGATGGCGCTCTTGATTGATGTCGAGAAAAGGAATTTTAGCTTTGAGGGCGGTGTATTGGTTGCGTCCCCCGGCTATTAGCATGTCTGCTTTGGTTTGAGCAATCACTCGCAGAAGTTCTTGAGCATTGCCTTTTTCCATCATGATGCCGTCTTGACCGAGGAGTTCTTTGATGCGGGCTTTGTCTTCTTCGGTGCTTTTTTTGGTGCTAGTCGCACAGACTTCCATCCCCAGGTCTTTAGCCGCAGAAATAATTGACCAGCTTTTGACTCCACCTGTGTAAAGCACGACCCGCTTGCCTTTCAGCCGTTCTCGATAGGGAGCTAGGGCATTGTCTAACTTGAGCGTTTCTTCAGCGATTAATTGTTCGACACGCTGCTGTAAATTTGCATCCCCGATTTTGGCAGCAATGTTCCGCAAACAGCGATTCATATCTGCAACTCCGTAGAAGGACTCTTCGGTATAGGGAATGTTGTAGCGCTCCTCCATTTTGCGAGCCATGTTGATCAATGCTTTAGAGCAAATCATCACATTGAGTTTGGCGCGATGGGAGCAAGCAATATCCTGGTAGCGTCCGTCGCCTGTAATCTGCGCCAGCACCCGAATCCCCAATTTCTCAAACAAGGGTAATACACCCCATAGTTCCCCAGCAATGTTGTATTCGCCAATCAGGTTGATATCGTAAGGGGTGGTGATTTCTGGCTCACGAGTGCCCACAACATAGTCCAGGAGGCTTTCTCCACCGACTCGATTGCCTAAATTTTTACTCCCAATAAACCCAGGAGAATTGACGGGAATAATGGGAACTCCCGTTTTCTCGGCGGCTTTCTGACACACAGCATCTAAATCATCGCCAATCAATGCTGTAACACAAGTGGAGTAGACAAACACAGCCGCAGGATTGTAGCGCTCTTTGACTTCTAGAATGGCTTTATAGAGCTTTTTCTCACCGCCAAAGATGACTTCGTTTTCGGTCAGGTCGGTGGTAAAGCCCATTTTGTAGAGCATAGGGCCAGAAGACAAGCTGCTTCGACTGCCCCAGGAATTTCCAGCACAGGCGATCGGACCATGTACCAGGTGAGCAGCATCGGTAATCGGCACTAGAGCAATCATCGCACCATCAAAGGCACAGCCTCCCTGAGCGGCTCCGGGCTGCGCGACCTGAGTGCAAGATTTATTTTTTTTGCCCTCTTTCTTGTGGTTGTGTTCACAAGCTGACTCGCTCAGAAGTTCGTTGATTTTGCCTTGAGTGAGTTTCATAGCAGGATGGGGGATGAGGAGTGGGGGAGGAGGGAAGAGGGAGGAGGGAGGAAAGTAAAACTAACAGCTAAGTAAGTGGGTGTAATTAAATTGAAGACCCTCATCCCCTAACCCCTTCTCCCCAAGGAGAAGAGGAACCGGACTCCTGCTCCCTCTCCTGCGGGAGAGGGTTGGGGTGAGGGTCTTTCTCGGCGTTTTACAATTAATTCAACCCTTCTACTTAACAGCTAACAAATGTACTTCTCAACGTCTTCGCCGCAAACATCTGAGAGGTAGCTGAGGGCGCGGAATCGGAGGAAAACAAACTCGTTGTAAAAGGGATTGAGTTCACACAGCGGGGGCGTGTGGAAGAAGTGCCCAAACAAGGTAAATTCACGTTCAAAGGGACAGGTGCAGGGAATGAGTTTGCAAATCCAATGAGCTTGGCGTGGGGTATGAATTTCGATGCGATCGATCCAGCGACGGATGGGAGCGAGAAGGGCAGTCGGAGGAGGTGAGGACGGGCAGAGGTGATCGGAGGGCGGGGTGAAAGTAGCCATAACAACCTATAGGGGGTGAAGGGAGGGGCGGGTTGATTGAGCGATCGCAGCCGTAGTTAGTAGCCCCGCCCGTCCAGGGTTTGTTAGCGAATCAGGTCGAAGGAGATGTCTGTCTTCGAGGGAATGTTGGTGTTGCGATCGAGTTCATCTAGCAGGGTGTTTACAATCCAATTCAACAAGTTGATTGCGCCCTGATAGCCGTAGGTGCTGTAGCGGTGCAGGTGATGACGATCGAAGATGGGATAGCCAATTCGCACGAGAGGAGTGTGGGTATCACGCCACAGGTACTTGCCGTAGGAGTTACCGATTAGCAAGTCTACGGGTTCGGTAAATAGAAGCGATCGCAGATGCCACAGATCTTTGCCGCCCCAAATGGTTGCGCCTGCACCAAAGGGACTGGAGTCGAGCAGCGATCGTAGTTCTGCTTCAAACACATCATTGCTATTGCTCACGACAATGTGAACAGGTTCTGCGCCAATTTCTAGTAGAAACTGCACTAGTCCAATCACCAGATCTGGGTCGCCATACAGCGCTACTCGCTTACCGTGTAGCCATGCTTGAGAATCGGTGAGAGCATCGACCGCCCGACCCCGCTCTTCTTCTAGTTCTTTGGGAATCGGCTGACCTGTGAGAGCAGACAGCTTGATCAGAAACTCATCAGTGCCGCGAATACCCACTGGACGAACAACCGAAGTCGGCTGTTTCCAGTCTTTTTCAATATATTCGCGAGTTTTGGTGGTGGAGTAAGCCTGGAAAGCGATCGTCGCTTCTGCATTGATCGAGTCTGCGGCATCTTCTAGCGTCGTGCCGCCTTGATACATGTGGTATTCTCCATCATTGGGCGAATCGAGATAATCGGAGTTGTCAGCCAACAAGGTATAGTTGACACCCAACAGTGACGCAATCCGTTTGACTTCTCGCAGGTTGCCAATGTAGGTTTCAAAGCCAGGAATAAAGTTGATCTTGCCGTTGGTGGTTTCTGCTTTCTGCTCTTTGGTCAGATTAGACAGAATGCCCTTGATCATGTTGTCGTAGCCCGTGATGTGAGAGCCGACAAAGCTGGGTGTGTGAGCATAGGGCACTGGGAATTCTTGGGGCACCGAACCCGCAGTCTTAGCATTGTTGATGAAGGCTTGTAGATCATCTCCAATCACTTCTGCCATGCAGGTTGTGCAGACGGCGATCATTTTGGGCTTGTAGAGGCTATAGCTGTTAGCCAAGCCATCAATCATGTTGTTTTGTCCCCCAAACACTGCCGCATCTTCGGTCATAGACGAAGAAACTGCTGAGAAAGGCTCTTTGAAGTGGCGGGTGAAGTGCGATCGAAAGTATGCCACACATCCCTGAGACCCATGAACAAAGGGCAGAGTTCCTTCAAACCCAACGGCTGCCAAAATTGCACCGAGAGGCTGACAGGCTTTTGCAGGGTTGACGGTGAGTGCTTCACGGGCAAAGTTTTTCTCGCGATATTCCCAGGTCTTTGTCCATTCGGCGGTTTGAGCTACGAGATCGGGATCATGTCCCCCTTCAAACTCTTTCTTGGCAGCAAATAGTTCCTGATACTCGTCTTGGTGAAATAACTCGGCGTGATCTTTAATTTTATCGATGTTGTTTTGAGCCATGATGGGTGTTCTCCAAAGTTTGGAAGTAGGGAAAAGTTTAGAATGGGAGTGGGGGAGTTAGAAATGATGTCATCCCCCGTCCCATCTCGTTATGCCGTCGCTTCAGCCTTTTTCCACGGTGCGCCAATCAAGCTCCAGGTGGGGCTGTTGAGCGCCAGATCCATGTCGCGGGCAAAGATCGCAAATCCGTCATAGCCGTGGTAGGGCCCGGAGTAATCCCAGGAGTGCATCTGACGGAAGGGAAGCGCCATTTTTTGGAAGACATACTTCTCTTTAATGCCAGAAGCGACTAAGTCCGGCTTCAGTTCTTTGATGAATTCCTCAAACTCATAGGCAGAAACATCGTCATAGATCAGCGTGCCATCTTCTACATAGTGAGTGGTGCGCTTGTAGTCGTCGTTATGTCCAAATTCATAGCCTGTGCCAATCAGTCGCATTCCCAAATCGTAGAAGGCGGGAACCACGTGACGGGGACGCAGACCTCCGACCATCAGCGCAACGGTTTTACCTTCCAAACGGGGGCGATATTTGGCGATTACTTCCTGAGTTTGGGCTTCGTACTTGGCAATGACGGCTTCTGCATTCGCTTGAATGGTTTCATCGAATTTAGCAGCGATCGTTCTCAAGGACTCCGCAATCTGAGTCGGGCCAAAGAAGTTGTACTCCAGCCAGGGAATGCCGTAAGTCTCTTCCATGTGGCGGGAAATGTAGTTCATCGATCGATAGCAGTGAACTAGATTCAACTTCACCGACGGCGTGTTGATCATTTCGTGCAGAGTGCCATCGCCTGACCATTGAGCGACGATGCGCAGGCCAATTTCTTCGAGTAAGATCCGGCTCGACCAGGCATCTCCTCCAATGTTGTAGTCTCCAATAATGGCAACATCATACTGAGTGCCATCAGGAATGTTTCCGGCTTTCTTTTCTTTGTCGTATTGCGGAAACACCCAATCGCGTACAGCATCATTAGCAATGTGGTGTCCGAGGGATTGCGACACGCCCCGGAAGCCTTCACACCGCACCGGAACCACCGTTTTGCCGATTTCTTTGGAAGCTTTTTTGGCAACCGCTTCAATGTCATCGCCGATTAGACCGATCGGGCACTCAGATTGAATCGAAACGCCCCGGTTAAGTGGGAATAGCTCATCTAGTTCGGTAATCAATTTGGCCAGTTTTTTGTCACCGCCAAACACAATGTCTCGTTCCTGAAAGTCAGAGGTAAACTGCATCGTGCCAAACGAGTCAATGCCCGTGGTGCCAATGTAGTAGTTGCGGCGACCTGACCAGGAGTAATAGCCGCAGCCGACTGGCCCGTGGCTAATGTGAATCATGTCCTTGATCGGCCCCCAAACTACTCCTTTTGAGCCAGCATAGGCACAGCCGCGAGTGGTCATTGAACCAGGCACCGACTTAATATTGGATTTAACGCCGCAATCAGACTTGCCTTCCTCAAAAACATTCAGGTGCTTTTCCCGCTTTTTCTTGGCTTTATCGGGGTAGACTTCGAGAACCTCTTTGATCAACTCTTTTTTGTCAGCAGTTGTAAGTTCGGCTGACGCTTCGGTGTCTTCGAGAGCCGCTAATTCTGGGGGTGTCATATTCTGCCTCTCTAGATAAAGGATGAGTGGATGAGTAGGGGAGTGATAGGTGAATGAGTCAGGGCGTGGATAAATAGCCCATCTCTAGCAATTCATCTACCACCCCTCCACTCATGGACTAGGCAATACCAGCGGGAGCTTTGGTGCCTTCTTTGATTGCCTTTTCGTACTCTTCTTCGCCGCCCAAGATGCCAAATTCGACTAACAGATCTTCCAGTTCATCCATCGTGATGGGGGTGGGAATGGTGAGATTTTTGTTGTCAATGATCTTGTTGGCGAGGGTGCGATACTCTGCGGCTTGTTGGCTGTCAGGCGCGTATTCAATTACCGTCATGCGGCGCAACTCGGCATGTTGAACAATGTTGTCGCGGGGGACAAAGTGCAGCATTTGAGTGTTGAGCCGTTTTGCCAGAGTTTCGATCAGTTCGAGTTCTCGATCGACCTTACGGCTATTGCAAATCAAGCCACCCAGACGCACACCACCGGAGTGAGCATACTTGAGAACGCCTCTTGCAATGTTGTTGGCTGCATACATCGCCATCATTTCACCAGAGGTTACGATGTAGATTTCTTGAGCTTTACCTTCCCGGATGGGCATGGCAAAACCACCGCAAACTACGTCACCCAATACATCGTAAGAAATGAAATCGAGGTCTTCATACGCACCATTTTCTTCGAGAAAGTTGATGGCGGTGATAATGCCCCGTCCAGCGCAACCAACACCGGGTTCTGGACCGCCTGACTCAACACAGCGGACATCGCGATAACCAGTCATCAACACTTCTTCGAGTTCTACGTCTTCAACTGCACCTCGCTCGGCTGCCAGTTGTAGAACGCTGGTTTGGGCTTTGCTGTGCAGCATCAAGCGGGTGGAGTCTGCTTTCGGATCACAGCCGACGATCATGACGCGCTGACCGAGTTCGGCCATGCCTGCGATCGTGTTTTGTGAGGTCGTAGATTTGCCAATTCCACCTTTGCCATAGAAGGCTATCTGTCTAATGCTTTCGTCAGTCATGGAAGGATCTCCTGTAGAATCTGAGGGTTGTTGATCAGCGCTTGAGACGCTGCTGGGCTAGGGAGTTGGAACCAATCGCCTCAGGGGGCGATCGCCCAACTGGAAAACGATAAAATGTCAGAGGTTTCATGAAACTGCTTCAACTACCAGGTTGGGTAAAACACGTTCGCGTAACCGGACTTCGATCGCGTTTTTCAGCGTTGCGGTGCTGCTTTCACAGGTGCCACAAGCCCCTTTTAGCTGGACTTTGACCACATCGCCTTCCAGGTCATAGAGTTCGACATCACCGCCATCCGCTAGCAGCACAGGCCGAACTTCTTGTAAAACGGTTTGAATCAAGCTGATTTTTTGTACGGTTGTTAGTACGCGGGCCTGAGCCGTCGCGATCTCTGCGGCAACTCTGACAGCCGTAAGATCTTTCTCTTGTTGTACGGCAGCAATCAGATCTTCAATTTCTGCGCCACAAGAACTACACCCACCGCCTGCTTTCACATAGCTAGTTACTTGTTCTACGGTGGTCAGATTGTTCTCAATCACCACGCGACGAATTCTGTTTTCGCTCACCCCAAAGCAACTACAAATCAGCTTGCCGTCGTCATCTTCATGCTGTTCGATTTCAATGCCCCGATACTTGTAGATGGCAGCTTCTAGGGCTTCCTGTCCCATGACAGAACAGTGCATTTTTTCTTCTGGTAGCCCACATAAATACTCGGCAATATCCCGGTTACTGATGTTCAATGCTTGATCTAAGGTGATGCCTTTAATCAGTTCGGTGAGGGCTGAAGAAGAAGCGATCGCGCTGGTACACCCAAAGGTCTGAAACCGAGCATCCAGAATTTTGTCCGCCTCAACTTCAATTTTGAGGTGCAGTCTGAGAGCATCACCACAGGCAATACTACCCACTTCGCCAAACACAACTGCAATACCGGATTCATCGGACTCTGCGATCGCTCCCTGGTTTTTAGGGTTGTAAAACAAATCTAATACTTTCTCGGTGTAGTCCCACATGGCGGTGTTTCCTGAAGAGTGAGGGATTGATGAGTTATCTAGCTCCGACGGTTGCTTCCTGGCGGTCTTGTAGCCACTCGGCTTGATCATTGTTAAAGGGAGATAGATCGCGTAAGCGTTGAACAATGTTGGGCATCACTTCTAGAACGCGATCGACTTCAGCATCGGTAGTATGTCGGGAAAGACTAAACCGGATGGAACCATGCAGCGTCGTGTAGGGTAAGCCCATTGCTCGTAAGACGTGAGACGGCTCTAAGGAACCAGACGTACAAGCAGAACCAGAGGAAGCACAGATGCCGTACTGGTCGAGAGAGAGTAAGATCGCTTCACCTTCGATATATTTGAAACCAATGTTGGTGGTGTTGGGTAGGCGATGTTTACGATCGCCATTAATTTCAGTGTTTGGAATCTCAAGTAGCCCTTTTTCGAGGCGGTCACGCAGTTTCTTTTCCTGTGCAACCTCTGCTAAGTGTAATTGTGCTAGTTCTGCGGCTTTGCCTAATGCAACAATGCCAGCGACATTTTCTGTTCCGGCTCTGCGTCCCCGCTCCTGGTGTCCCCCAATCAACAAGGGACGAAAGCGAAATCCCCGTCGCACAAAGAGGGCACCAATCCCTTTGGGAGCGTGTAGTTTATGACCCGAAATCGTCATCAGATCAATGGTGCTGGTTTTCATATTCAAGGGCAATTTTCCGGCAACCTGAACCGCATCGACATGAAAAGCAGCTCCGTATTCTTTGGCGATCGCTCCAATTTGCTCGATCGGGAAGACTGTCCCCGTTTCGTTGTTGGCGTACATGGTCGAAATCAGCGCTGTACTGCCCGTAATCGCCGCTTCTAGCTCCATCAGGTCTAACTGACCCTTACGGTCTACTGAGAGGTAAGTTACGGTGTAGCCCTGCTTTTCTAGCTGCTTGAACAGATTTAAGACACAGGCATGTTCGACTTGGGTGGTGATCAGGTGTTTGCGATCGGGTTGAGCAGCGATCGCGGCCCGAATCGCGGTATTGTTGCCTTCCGTCCCACAACTAGTGAAGATGATTTCAGATTCTTCAGCCCCTAATAGAGTAGCAACCTGACCGCGTGCTTGCTTTAAGGCTTTGCCGACCTGTCCCCCAAAGCTGTGCATCGAGGAAGGATTGCCGTAATACTGAGTGAGATAGGGCAAAATTGCGGCGACCACTTCGGGATCAACCTGGGTTGTAGCGTTGTTATCGAGATAAATGACTGCACTCATGCGTTGACTCCCACTGAAGTAGCGGTTTTTAGTTGAGATAATGCTTGTGAATAGGTGTCAAACCAGCGTTGCCAATAATCAGAGGGCTGGTTGGCTTTTAGCCTTGACACCAGACGGTTGTAAGTATCAAACCAAGTGCCCCAGTAGTCGTCAGATGGCTCTACAAAGAGCGGGGAGACTGCCAGGTTTGGGACACATCCACCATTGGTGGGGCAAACTGCCCAGCACTGAGGTACAGAGTAATGACCCACACAATCGTTACAGCGTTCAGAATTGATTTGATACGGTTGCTCATTTTGGGTGATTGCCCCAGTCGGGCAAGTTGATTCACAACGATGACATTCAATACACTGACTGGTGATCATGTAGGTCATAACAACCTCCTTAAGTTGGGGTTTCAGAGTCTGAGTGTTAAAAGTTAAGTTCAGGCTTCAAACTCAAAACTCTTGAATGTGCTGGTCGTAAAACTCTCTAGCCACCTTTTCAATCACGTCATAGGCTTCTACTACTTGCAATCCTGATTCCCTCAGTTCTGCTTTCGGACATTCACCCACTTTGGATACGAGAACCGCTTTGCAGTCAGCGATCGCTTTAATCACATGTTCCAGCGTGGCATCTTCGCCATAGCCGCCTTGACAGTATTGGTCGATTTTGCGGTGTCCGACAAACTTCGCTTCGTTGGCATCTACTTCAAAGATTTGGAATTCTTTAGCGTGACCAAAGTGCTGATTGACAATCCCGCCGCCCTTAGTTGCCACTGCCACTAAAATCTTGGGACTGTTTTTGACACGCTCACTGGGCTTGACTTTCGCTTTTGCCAGCTTGATGTCTTCCTTAAATTGCTCAATGCCCGCATGAACTTCCTGCCGCAGTGCCAGGTCATACTGTTCCGGCATTTCCATAAACTTATCTTTGGTGAATTCCTGACTGCGATCTTCACCTAGTAAGCCGACTGCATCCGCCCGACACTGGCGGCAGTGGCGCATCATCTTCATGTTGCTATCAGCACACTCATCTTGCAGCTTTTTCAGCTCTTTTGGGTTGGGTCCGCGCTGTCCGGTCAGCCCAAAGTGAGTGCCATGTTCTGGTGCGGAAATCAGTGGCATGATGTTGTGCAGAAACGCACCCCGCTTGCGAATTTCTTGATCAACTTCGACCAGATGCTCATCATTAATGCCGGGAATCATCACCGAGTTGACTTTACAGAGAATGTCGGCTTCTTTGAGTGCCTGCAAGCCTTCCATTTGGCGCTCATGCAGAATGCGGGAGGCTTCCAGACCTTTGTAGCGTTTGCGGCGATAGTGTACCCAGGGGTAAATCTTTGTGCCGATTTCAGGGTCTACCATATTAATGGTGATGGTGACGTGATCAACATTGAGGGCTTTGATCTTATCGACATGATCCGGCAGCATCAAGCCATTAGTAGACAGACATAGTTTAATATCCGGTGCTTTGTCCGCAATTAGCTCAAAGGTGCGAAACGTCTTTTCGGGATTTGCCAGAGGGTCGCCAGGGCCCGCAATTCCTAACACCGTCATTTGAGGAATCTTGCCTGCAATGACCAGTACTTTATGGGCTGCTTCTTCAGGAGTCAGTAGCTCACTCACCACACCCGGACGGCTTTCGTTGGCACAGTCATATTTGCGATTACAGTAGTTGCATTGAATATTGCAAGCAGGAGCAACGGCAACGTGCATTCGAGCATAGTGATGGTGAGCTTCTTCGCTGTAGCAAGGGTGTTTGGAGATGCGATCGAGCATTCGTTGATCGTGGGTCGTTGCGGCACTGGGATTGCTACTACACTCACAGCTATCACTCTTGGTCTGAGTCACTGTGTTTTTGGTGATGACAATATCCGTCGCGGGCTGTGTTTCTGGAGGAGAGAGTAGTCCTGGAGAAGGAGGGGGTGTCATTGCATTTCGGCAGGGCTAGGTGGATAGGGCCACTGAGAAAGACAGTTGTTCCGTTTCTCTAAGAAATCGATTGAAGTTGCTGGGTACAGACAACCTACCAATGCAGGCTAGAAGCTTTGATTCGTTCACGTTGGAACCCTATGTCAATGCTGTAGCAAGCAACTTCATTTCGACGTTATTCCCAGAGTGTGGTGTAGCTGCATCTTCCTCTCACTGTGTCTCTTGCCGAGAAACCTAAACCTTGGTTTTGGGTTGAAAGAACCTGTGTTCCTGGTTGAGAGACTTGAGTGATTGGTGTTGTGAACGTTATAGCAACCACTCGAAAGCAGCCTGATTGAGCAGTCCCCGGTAAGATTTATTGAAATCATTAGTCTGTACTCAAGCGCTCAAATCCAGGCCAAGCAAGCCCTCAAAGTTTTTTTAGGGTTGGGGTACGAGTATTTTTTGGGGAGGGCACGAGTATTTTTTGAGGAGGGTAGTAGTATTTTTTGTACTCAGTTGAAACCCTAGTAAAACCAATGTTTCCAGGTCTTTTGGGGTCATTTTTTAGGCTGGCCGACCTGTACTCAAAACACTCCTCAAGATGGCTCAAAAGCTGAGTTGGAGGAGGAAGCCGATCGCTTCTGGATGAGCTTTTTAACTAAAAACTGAAAGCCAATTGTTGAGGATGGTCTTCAACAAGATCCAGAATTTAATTCTGTATTTAAGTTAGCACTTTTCTAAAAACAAATAAAAAATAAAGGAATGTCTGCAATCATTTTTTAGCTTTGTTCAGCTTGGACAGAACTATACTATAGAAAATGCGTTTGCCACAAAACTGCTGATTTGAGTACAGAGTCAGGTGTGAGTAATTAGGGTTGTTAATTCTCTGCAACCCTGACGAGCGCTGAGTTTTGCTGTGAGTACTCAAATACTTGTTCCTGCTGCAATTAATACCAGTCCCCCATCTCAAAAATGCTAGTCCCTCAACCCCTAAAAAAAATAAAGTCTTGACTAGATTAGGGTTTGGGGATTGAGTACATTGCTAATTAATTCAATAACTCTGATTGGGGTTGCGGATTCTGCCCTACTTTTCTCTGCCTGATATAAGCAGGAGAACAGAACACCGTTTGCCCTCTGAAAGCAATGCAGCCTCTTTCTACCTCACGCTGTCTCCCCCTCCCTGAGCATTTCAGAACAAGCCCCAGTCAGGATGCTCTAGCCATTAAGAGTACTGCTACATCGATACCCTTCCCGATCGCAGTATGGCAATCGATACAAGAAGATTTTCGCATTATCTTCGATCGTGACCCGGCGGCTGGGCATTGGCTAGAAGTGCTGTGCTGCTACCCTGGGCTTCACGCGATTGTCCTCCATCGGTTTGCCCACTGGCTTTATCGTCGCCACGTCATGTTTATCCCTCGCTTCATTTCGCACCTGACCCGCTTTTTCACAGGGATTGAGATTCATCCGGGGGCGGCGATCGGCAAAGGAGTGTTTATCGACCACGGCATGGGAGTCGTGATTGGGGAAACCACAGTCGTGGGCGACTATTGCTTGATTTACCAGGGAGTGACGCTAGGCGGGACAGGCAAGGAAATAGGCAAACGCCATCCAACTCTGGGGCAGCATGTTGTTGTCGGGGCTGGAGCAAAGATCTTGGGCAATATTCCCATTGGAGACTACGCCCGGATTGGAGCCGGATCGATCGTACTGCGAACTGTCCCTGCTCATTGCACTGCTGTAGGCGTTCCTGGACGCAATATTTGTCGCACCAACACTCAAACCTGTCCACTAGAACATGGGCAAGTCCCCGATGTTGAAGCAGATGCGATGAAGGCACTACGCGATCGCCTTGAAATTTTAGAACAACATATTCAACTGTTGACTCAAAATCATTACACCCACTAACCCTATCGAGGTAACTTCAATGTCCTCCCTTTCTCCTACAAACCCTGGCACTAGCCAGATTGATCACCCATCCAATCTCAATAGCTCTGTGGCTCATGTGGTTGCGGTGTCTCGCATCGATCGCTGGCGGGTCTACCATCGCCTTCAGGAATTAATGATTCCTTGCTGGTGCCCAGAAGATGGTTCGCTGCGGGTCGAAGTCCACAACAGCACGGGCGCTCTGCTACTGCGAAGTGTGGTGCAGCAGTTTATGGCTTCTCGCCCAGAGATGGTGAGCTGGCTAGAGCGATGTTGGGAGACTGATTAAGTTTCACCTTCCCAAAACACAGTCTCCCCAAAAACAGTCTTTTTCACTTCAAATACTGAAAAAGCAATTCAAGTTCACTGCCAAACTCACACTTACTAACCTCAAGGAGTCTTTCAAATGACACAGGCACTCGTACAAGAATTTGGTCAAGTTCAAACCAACCCGATCGGGCTAGGGCAAGAAGTCACTGTTCCGGTTTGTGAAGGATTAAACATTGCGCTTGCTAGTTTTCAGGCACTCTATCTGCAATACCAAAAACACCATTTTGTGGTGGAAGGTGCAGAATTTTACTCACTACATGAGTTCTTTTCTGAAAGCTACGAGCAAGTCCAGAACTATGTTCATCAAATTGGTGAGCGACTCAATGGACTAGGAGGTATCCCTGCTGCTAGCTTTGGCAAACTGGCCGAATTGTGCTGCTTCTCGCCGGAGCCAGATGGGTGTTTTGCGGCTCGGCAGATGGTAGAAAACAACCTGCAAGCGGAGCAAACTATGATTGATTTACTGCGGCGGCAGGCATCCCAGGCAGAAAGTGTGGGCGATCGTGCCACTCGCTATCTTTACGAGCAGTTTCTATTACAAACCGAAGATCGAGCCTTCCATCTGGCGCATTTTCTAGCAGAAGACAGTCTGACGTTTGCTTTTGTAAGCCGACTGTAGATTGAATAGTTGACTTTGGAGGTTGGAGCCTGGAACGTGAACAGAGAAGCTGGTGAATGGAATTTGTGCCTATTAGAACGAAGTCTACCTTCGTAGACTAACCTACTCAGGATTCCATTGTCTGCGAAGGTGAATTTTGCTCTTGTAGTCTCAACGCCAGGAAAATTTGTCATTTAACCAGGTCTCCAATTCTCAGTCTTTAGTCTACTGAATCCAATCTCCATCAAAAATTCACTGATTAGAGATCACAATTTACGATGAAAAATCATCTCATTCAGATTAACGACACAACCTTGCGAGACGGAGAACAAGCTGCTGGGATTGCCTTCAATATTGAAGAAAAAATCGCGATCGCCACCTTCCTTAATTCAATCGGGGTACAAGAACTAGAAGTCGGCATTCCTGCAATGGGACAAGAAGAAGCCGAAGCCATTCGAGCGATCGCACACTTGGGATTAAAGGCAAAACTCCTCGGCTGGAATCGGGCTAACCTATCGGATATTCAAGCCTCAATAAATTGCGGATTACAGCGGGTTCACATTTCTGTTCCAGTTTCAGCCATTCAAATTGCTGCAAAATTTCATGGACAGTGGCGGGTCATGCTCGATCGCCTGCGAGATGTGATTAACTTTGCCTGCGATCGCGGTTTGGCGGTATCTGTTGGCGGTGAAGATGCTTCTAGGGCTGATGACTCCTTTCTGCTTGATGTTGCCCTGTTTGCTCAAGAGTGGGGCGCGTTCCGGTTTCGCTTTTGTGACACCGTTGGCATTCTTGATCCATTAACCACACACAACAAAGTTCGTCAGCTTGTTTCTCACCTGTCAATTCCAGTTGAAATGCACACGCATAACGATTTGGGACTGGCCAGCGCGAATGCATTAGCGGGGATACAAGCCGGAGCGCTATCCGTGAATACAACCGTCAATGGATTAGGCGAACGAGCAGGCAATGCTGCCCTAGAGGAAGTTGTGATGGCATTGAAGCGCATCTATGGCATCCAAACGGGCATTGATACGAAACGACTGCTAGAACTTTCTCGCCTGGTTGCTAGAGCTTCTAATTGTCCTGTGCCCCCCTGGAAAGCGATCGTTGGCGAAAATGCCTTTGCTCACGAGTCTGGAATTCACGCCCACGGCATTTTGCAAAATCCAGTCACTTATGAGCCGTTTGCCCCAGAAGATGTGGGATGGGAACGTCGCTTTGTCGTAGGTAAACATTCAGGTCGGCATTTAGTCTCAAGTGTGCTGCAACAACAGGGCATCCATCTCAACGCTGAAGAAGCTCAATCGCTACTAGAAGCTGCCCGACATCAAGCAATCAAAGTTAAGCGCAGCCTGACCGTTGAAGAGCTTTTAAGTTTAGTTCCCCCAATGAGGTCATATAGCCATGCAAACAGATGAAATTGAAATCGATAGCCCGCCCGTCTTTGAGATTGGTCAGAAGGTGCGATCGCGCAAACTGATTCGCAATGACGGCACGTTTCCCGGCAAAGATATTGGGGCAACCCTGGCCAAGAAAGGAGATGTCGGCTATGTCATCAGCATCGGTACCTTTCTACAAAGCTCCTACATCTACGCAGTACATTTCATGACAACGGGGCACATTGTTGGCTGTCGCAAAAAAGAACTTGAACTGGCTGAGGAAATCAAATGAAAGTCATGCTCCGTCGAAATGCTGCGGGACACCTGGTCGTCTATGTGACGAAAAAAGATTTGGAAGAAGAAGTGGTGAACGAAATAGAAGCAAACAGTGAAAAGATCTTCACCCTGGCAAATGGCTGGGAACTGGCGATCGCTGGGTTAGAAGATCCCATAAAACTGCCGAAAACTGTAGAAGCTAGACGTATCACTTAGGAACATCAGATCATGGTTGACTTTGATCACCAACACATGGAGTTTAAGTTCGAGGGCGAGTTTTTGGGCTTTGTCCAGCATGAGGGAAAGCTAAAGTATTTACGCCTTGGCGTGTTGTCCGAAGAGTTGCAGATCAAGCTTCCTAAGGCGGTGCGGATGGCAGTAGGAATGTCGCTTCAGCCCGGTGAATCTATTCAGGTTACAGGCATCGGCAAATTCGATCGCCCGGCTCACGATCTCAAACTAAAAGCAACTCAGATTACACCACTCAAAGCTTGTACTCCCGTCGTGCCTGCATCTTCCAGCCTAGTGTCTCCATCTGAGCCTAAAATCAACCCCAAGCCTAAAATCAAGGTACTAGTGTGCCAAAAATCAGGATGTTTGAAAAAAGGGGGGAAAGGACTCTGTGAGGCATTGGGTCAACTCCTTCGCGATCGCAATCTAGAACAGTTTGTCACGATCGAACGAACCGGATGTGTAAAACGCTGTTCTGCTGCCCCTAATCTGGTGGTTATGCCAGGAAATCAGCGTTACACAGAAGTTCGCGCCAAGACACTGCCGCAAGTCGCTGAAGCGATCGCCCAAAGCCTTACAGAGTTGTAGGTGTCTATTTGTAGCGACCCGCAATCATAAATCATCAAACCCGCAATCATAGCGATTTTGAACCCGAATTAACTGCAACTATCCGATAGCTCAAACCCGAATTAACTGCAACTGAATCCAGATTAATTGCAACTAACCCACAACCATCCGCTCAAACCCACATTAACTGCAACTATAAACTCACGGTTCGCCCATTTTTGAGCAAGGTCAGCAGATTGAGCTAAAGTTTGGC